>CAYRCA010000049.1:0-12840 GCA_964422565.1 uncultured Acidobacteriota bacterium
AAACCGCCGCGATTTTCGTCCCTCCGGGTGCGCCCCGCTCATGGACACTCACTCCATACTTCGTCCACCTCGGCTATGGCGGATACTCTTAATAGTTTAGCCTCGCGGGCGTATTCTCCGAGGGCTTCGGTAGGGCAATCGTAGTCGAGCTGAATTCCTCGAACATCGACACCGGAGGCCGCGGCGTTGTTCAACACCCGACCGATTGTCAGGTCTGGCGGCCTGTGAAACCGGGCTACCGGGGCGTCCCCGGGAATCGCGGATCGCCGAGAGAATTCCTTCCCTCGTATCCGCCAAAGGAAAAGCCCGCGGCTTTGCCGACCGAGACCTTTTCCAATAGACTTCTTTTCGCACATGCCCATTGCTCCCGGAACGAAGCTCGGGCCCTACCAGGTGGTTTCACTCCTCGGCACGGGGGGCATGGGCGAAGTGTACGCCGCCCATGACGCGAGACTGGGCCGCGAGGTCGCCCTCAAGGTGCTTCCGGAAGCCTTCGCCGGCGATCCCGAACGGTTGAAGCGCTTCGAGCGCGAGGCCCAGGTACTGGCCGCCCTGAACCACCCGAACATCGCCCAGATTTACGCCTTGGAAGCCTTCGATCTTGCGGGCGGGAAGGAGCCGCGCCGGTTGACCCTGGTCCTGGAACGAGTGGAGGGCCCAACCCTGGCGGAACGGCTGGCGAGAGGCCCCCTGCCGTTTGATGAAGTCGTTTCCATCGCCCGCCAGATCGCCGAAGCCCTGGAGGCCGCCCACGAGCGCGGGATCGTTCATCGCGACTTGAAACCCGGCAATGTCAAGGTCACACCCGAAGGCACCGCGAAGGTGCTGGACTTCGGTCTGGCCAGAGTGCTGGCCCCGGATTCGGGTTCGGACGCATCTTTGACCGGCGCCGCCAACTCGCCGACGATCACCAGTTATCCCGTGACGGCCGCGGGGGTCATACTCGGCACCGCCGCCTACATGGCCCCGGAGCAGGCCAAGGGCAAAGCCGTGGACCGGCGCGCCGATATCTGGGCCTTCGGTTGCGTCCTGGCGGAGATGCTTTCGGGGAAGCCGCTTTATACGGGGGAGACGGTTTCGGACGTCCTCGCCGCCGTCATCCTCAAGCAGCCGGATCTCGGCGGGTTGCCCGCCGAGGTCCCTCCCCCCGTGCGGCGCCTCCTGGAGCGATGCCTCGACAAGGATCCGAAGAGACGCCTGCGCGACATCGGGGAAGCCCGAGTTGTTCTGGAGGGTCCCCTGCGGACGAGACCGGCCGAAGCCGAACCGGCGCTCCGGACCCGTTCGCAACCCGTCGGGGCCACGCTCGGTTGGGGCCTGGCGCTCCTGATGGTCGCCGCTCTGGCGGCTGCGGCGGGGTGGTACGCCCGTCACCTGCCCGAACCTCGTGTCTCCAAGTCCCACGTGGCGCTCCAGGTGAACGGAGGCGATCCGTCGGCACCCGTTTTGTCGCCGGATGGCCGACGGATCGCCTTTGAATCCCGGGGGAGGCTCTGGATTCAGTCTCTAGACGAGTGGGAAGCGCGGGAACTACCTGGAACGGAAGAGGCTCGGGCACCCTTCTGGTCGCCGCAAAGCGATTGGGTGGGCTTCTTCAGGGACAATTATCTGCTCAAGATTCCCGCCCAGGGAGGGGCCAGCGTCACTCTAAGCATGTTGACAACGCCTCAATCTCCATTCCTGGTAGGCACCTGGACTCGGGACGGGTTGATCCTGTTCACTCAGGGCTTCGGACCGCCCTATGAAGTCTCGGCTCTCGGCGGCGAGTCGCGGGAAGCCTTTCCGGTCCCGGAGGACTATCTCGGCTTCCGCTATCTTCAGGCCCTGCCGGGAGGTGCCGGATTGTTGGTGGTGGCTCACCGCCGGCACGCGGGGGTCGACACCTTGGGAATCCTGAATTCGAGCGGGCTCGGCTTGCTTCTGCAGACCTCTGGAGTTCGGATTGGGCGGGCCGTGTACTCTCCGACGGGCCACGTGGTGTACGCCCGGCTCGGACAGAATGAGTCGATCTGGGCGCTGCCCTTCTCGCTGTCGCGCTTGGAGGCGACGGGTGAACCCTTCATCATCACGCCGGGCCGATGGCCGAGCGTCTCGGCCGACGGAACGCTGGCCTTCGTGGGCGCGTCGACGGCCCCGCCGCGGCAGTTGGCCTGGTTCTCCCGAGAAGGGACCCTCGCTGGAGTGTTGGCTCCGCCCCGTCCCTGGCGCGACGGTCTTTCGGTGTCACCCGACGGGCGCAGGGTGGCCGCCGCGGATACCGACGGAATCTGGGCCTACGATACCGTTGCGGGCTCGCGAAGCCGCTTGACGGTTGGGGATCAGGACTCCAACCCGGTCTGGGTTGGGCCCCTCGGTGACCGGCTTGCCTTCGTTCGCGCCACGGACCGAGAGACCTCCCTGATGATCCGGTCCTCCGACGGCGCCGAAGAGGATCGGGAGATCGCCCGCCACGCCCGCGCTCCCACCGCCTCCGCCGATGGGCGCTATTTGGCTTTCAATATATTGCGCACCGGGCAAGCCACCGGTGCCGACACCCCGGTGCTTTCCGGGCGACCGTCCTGGGAGCCGGCCTGGGTGGACCTGCACGGGTCGGACGAGGTCCATCGGCTCGGGGACGCCCACATCGGAGGTCGCTTCCCGGAGATGTCTCCGGACGGTCGCTTTGTTCTGTACGTCTCCAACGAAACGGGCCGAGACGAGATCTTTTTGACTCGATTTCCCGGCGGGCAGGAAAAGTGGCAGGCGTCGACCGACGGGGGAGGCTGGCCGAGATGGAGCCCCGGTGGCGACGAGATCATTTATCGGTCCCGGGGACGGGAGATGATGGCCGTGCCGGTCAGCCTCGGCGAGAGCGTGAGCATTGGAGCGCCGCAAGTGCTCTTCGATTGGGACGGGAGCTGGGCCAACTATTACGTCTTCGCACCCGACGGTCGCGGCCTCACCGCGGTTCCCGTCCAGAGGGTTCGCGACGTTCCGAGCATCCGCCTGGTGCGAAACTGGGTGGCGGAGTTCTCGATGGCTCGTTGATCTTCCGAAGCGCTCTTCATCGGGCGCAACATCACAAAAGCTCGGCCACCAGAAGAATCCACGCCTGAATGCTCTCCCGGGAAACGGCGATTCGATACGGGTTGAGCGAGGTGCCGATCACCTCCGGGGCGCCGTAAGGCGCGCGACCTCGGTGTCCCAGCCGAACGTCGGGTGGACGCGGTCCGTCTCGCCGCCCGGACCGAGGATCAAGGCGAGGAACCGGGTGCCGTCGGCGGTCACCGAGTAGGTGCGGGGATTCGTCCCGGTGTGAATGCCGGGGAAGAGATGCCGGGCTTGGTCGGTACCGGGCCAACGCCGCCAATCTCCGACGCGTCTATCGCAGCTTTCGCCGCCAGCCGCGCTGACGTGACACCCTTCTATTGGATCGCAAGTGGGTCGCAAGCCATCCCGATTTCGTAGCGAAACAAGATCCCGGGCATTAAACTATCCGATAGATCTCCCCGGAATCGAATTTTTGATGGACGAATCGTCTGCCCAGGTGCTGGCCCCTTTCGTGCCCCGGCTTCTGTTGCGCCGGCTGGCGGCCGAGCCTTCTCCGCCCAGGGAAGCCCGAGTGGAAACCTTTCCCGCCGCCGTATTGCTGGCCGACATCGTCGGCTTTACGGCCCTTACGGAGAGTCTGCGCCGCAGCGGCGTCATCGGCGTCGAGCGGCTGTCCGGCCTGCTCAATACCGTTTACGGAGAGTTGATCGACCACATCCTCCTGGAAGGGGGCGATATTCTGAAGTTCGCCGGAGACGCGGTGTTCGTGGTCTGGACCGCCCCGGACGGAGATCTCAGAACCGCCACGCTGCGGGCCGCGCGTTGCGCCCTCGCCGCCCAAGGGCTCCTGCACGACCGGCCTATCGCCCAGGGTGTCCGCCTGGCGCTGAAGGTCGGCATCGGAAGTGGGGAAACCAAAGTCCTCCACTTGGGCGGTGTGTTGGGGCGCTGGGAGCTTGTGGCCACGGGCGATCCGCTGGTTCAAATGAGCCTCGCCAGCCGGTTGGCTCGGCCAGGACAGGTGGTGGTGTCCCGTCAGGCCCGGAAAATCATGGAGGGGTGTTGCCGGGGGGACCCGACTGAAGAAGAAGCCCTTCTTCTCTACGAGACCCATGCGGAGGTTCCGTTCTGTGAGCCGGAGATCTTCCAGCTACCGGCTCAAAGCCGGGATGCCCTGCGGGCCTACATTCCGGCCGCCGTCAACGCTCGGCTGGAACAAGAACAGGTTGGTTGGTTGGGTGAGCTGCGTCGTCTCACCGCCCTGTTCATCAACTTCCCCGGCCTGAGCCACGAGACTCCCGTGGAGCGCGCTCAGAAGGTGATGGAGGGGGTGCAGAACGGCATCTATCGTTACGAGGGGAGCATCAACAAGATCAGCGTGGATGACAAGGGCGCTTCCATTCTGGCGGCGCTCGGTTTGCCGCCCCTGGCTCACGAAGACGACCCCTCCCGGGCTGTCCAGGCAGCCCGGGACATCAGCCGTTATCTGCAGGGAATGCAGGTGCGCCATCACATGGGCATCGCCACAGGTCAGGTTTTCTGCGGGTCCATCGGCAACAATTCGCGGCGCGAGTACACCATGATCGGCGGCGCGATCAATCTGGCCGCCCGTCTCATGCAGGCGGCTGCAAACGACATTCTCTGCGACGAGGCAACCTTTCGGGAGTGCAGGAACATCGACTTCGAGGAGATCCCCTCTTTGGCCCTCAAAGGTCTCGATCATCCCGTCACCGCCTATCGCCCGCATGGAGCGCCGAAAGGCGCCATTTCGACCCGACGGAGTAATCCTTTGGTGGGACGAAAAGAGGAAATGCGGATCTTCGAGGAATCCCTCGACAGATTACTTCGGGAGAACCTTGGCGGCGTTCTCATCCTGGAAGGGGAAGCGGGAATCGGCAAGTCGAGGCTTCTCGAAGAATGGCTGAGCCTGGCGAACGAGCGGGGAGCGGAGTGGCTGCTGGGTTCCGCAAGCGCCGTCGATTCCTCCACTCCCTACCACGGCTGGCGGGACATCTTCGTCGCCCTTTTTCGGCCGGCCCCCCTGAACGATGCGGCGGCCCGGCGTCGGGAGGTCCTCAGGCTACTCGACTCCCTTCCCGGCTCGAAATCAAAGCTGGCGGCCCTGCTCAACCCGGTCCTGGGTCTTGACTTCGCCGAGTCGGATGAGGCCGCCGCCCTGGAGGGCGCCGCGAGGGTGACGGCGGCGAACGAACTGCTGATCGATGTCCTCCGGCGGGCGGCACCGGTCTTGCGGATGCTGGTCCTCGACGGCGCCCACTGGCTCGATTCCGCTTCCTGTGCTCTGCTGCTGGCGGCGGCCCAAAGGATGCGCTCCGCCCTCTTCATCGTCTGCTCCCGGCCCATGGAAGAGCCTCCCGAAGAATTCCTGCGCCTGCTACGCCTGCCGACGGCCCGGCGAGTCTCTCTCGGCCTCCTGGCGGACTCCGAGGTCTTGGAGATGGTCTGTCAAAACCTGGGCGTGGAGGATCTGCCGGCTCCGGTGGCCACTCTGATCCGAGAGAAGGCCGAAGGGCATCCGCTCTTTAGCGAGGAGTTGACCCATGTCCTGCGCGAGAGCGGACTCATCGACATTTCCAAGGGTCGGTGCCGGCTGATCGCTTCGGCGCAGGAGCTCGAGCTTCCGGGGTTTTCAGCCACGCTTCAAGGCGTCATTACCAGCCGCATCGACCGGCTGGCGTCTTCCCAACAACTTCTTCTGAAGGTCGCCAGCGTTATCGGGCGGGACTTCGGATTCGCCATGCTGCACGGCATCCACCCCATGAAGGTGCCGTCGGAAACCTTGCTGGCCGATCTGTCGGATCTGTTGCGGCTCGACCTTGTCGAACGGAAGGATCCAACGGATGACGAGTACCTCTTTCGGCATTCGGTGGTGCAGGAGGTGACCTACAACCTCATGCTGTTCTCCCAGCGCTGGCGGCTACACGAGGCGGCGGCCCGGTGGATCGAGCATGAGAAGGCGGCGGCCGATCTCGCCTCCCTTTACCCTCTGTTGGCCCTGCACTGGTCCCGAGCGGCCGAGGATCCGACGGCTCCGACTTCCCTCGTAGGCAGAGCCGTGGATTGCCTGGAGCAGGCCGGCAAGCTGGCTCTGGGAAGCGGCGCCTACCGCGAGGCCGTGGGATTCTTCGGTTCCGCCCTCGAACTCCTTGGGCGCCTTCCCGATGACTTGGAGCGCGCTGAACGCGAACTGACGCTGCAGGTAGCCATCGGGGGCCCCCTGATTGCCACCAGGGGCTTCGCTTCGCCGGAGGTGCGGCAGGCCTACGCCCGCGCCTGGCAGCTGGTTCGCAAGCTGCCTGAAACGCCCCAAACGTTTCCGGTGCTTCGAGGGCTATGGAATTTCAACGTCGTCAAGACCCAGTTGACGACCGCTCGCCAAATGGCCGAGGAGCTGCTTCAGCTCGCCCGCAAGAGCGGGACCGCCGAGTTACTTCTGCCCGCCCATCGGGCCGTCGGCGAGACCTTGTTGTGGCTGGGTCTTCCTTCCCAGGCCCGGGACCATCTGGAGGAGGTTACCCGAGTCTACCGATCCGAGGAGCACCATCGAATCTCCCTGACGACCGGTCAGGATCCGGGCGTCATGGCCTACGGTTTCTTGGCCTGGATCTGGTGGCTTCTGGGCTGGCCCGACCGGTCGCTCCGGAAGATGAAGCAGGCTCAAGTCCTCGCTCGCGGTCTTTCCCACCCGCACAGCGTGGCCATCACCCTTCAAAACTTCATTATGGTCCGCCAATATCGGAGAGAGCCTGAAGAAGCTCGGCGGATGGCCGAGGAACTCGTGGAACTTTCGCGTCAGGAGGGATTTGAGATGTGGTGGGCCAGCGGAAACATCATGCTCGGCTGGGCGTTGGCCGTCACCGGGTCGGCCGAAGAAGGGATTGGTCTGGTTCGTCGGGGGCTGGAGGCCTGGCGGGCGACCGGCGCGGAACTGGCCACGCCCTATTACCGGTACCTGCTGGCGGAGGCTTTGAGCCAAGCGGGCTCACTCGAGGAAGGGCGCGCCACGCTGGAGGATGCGCTGAGCTCCTCCGCGCCTTCCGAAGAGGCTTGGTGGCGTTCCGAGATTTTTCGTCTGAAGGGGGAACTGCTGTGGAAAACCGGGCGGTCTCGGGACGCTCGCCAGTGGATCGACCGGGCGGCGGACCTGGCCGGCGAGCAGCGGGCGCGAGCCTTGGAGCTTCGAGCCTTGGCGTCACTGTGCAGACTCACCGAGGGGTCGGACGACGGAGGCGCCGAGGCCCGGCGGCGTTTGAAGCAGGTCTACGAACTTTTTACGGAAGGTTTCGATACACCCGACCTGCGGGAGGCGCGGCGGATTCTGGGCCGCTGAAGGCGGACCGCTGGTCTCCCGATTGCCGGCCGCGGTCGGCGCCCGGGGGTACTCGCTTCTCCGGCCCTGCCGAATATCGTCGAAGCGATGCGCGTTCGTCTTTGGCGATCGCCGGTTCCAGAAGTTAAGGGAATTGGCTTTCTTCGGCGTGCCCGAAGCCTGCTTGACCGGGTTCTTTTCGACCTTTACTCGCCATAGCGAATTGGATAAACTGCGGATCGGCTTCCTATCGACTCGGCTTATCCATCAGACATGAAGGAGTATCCGCATGAACACGAAAGTCGTGCTGACCGTGCTGATTCTTGCCCTGTCCGCGACCGTCGCGGTCGCCCAACTCACGCCGTGGAAGGACTACGAGGTGAGTGAGAGCGTCTGGTCGGTTTCCACGATCCGGGTCGACGCCAACATGGACGACGTCTACCTCGAGGGATTGAAGAAGACCTGGGTCGCGTCCAACGAGGTCGCGAAGAAGCTCGGGCAAATCCAGGACTACAAGATCTTCCGGAGCGATCTGCCGCAGGGCGGCCAGTTCAACATGATGCTGGTCGTCATCTTCAAGAACACCGCCGACCTCGCTCCGAACAAGGCTCGGTACGAGGCGTTCATGAAGGAGTGGGGCGAGGCCCGGACCAGGGAGACGTCCGAGTTCGCCCGGGAGAACTACCCGGCCATGCGCGAGATCGTCGGGCAATACTATATGCGCGAGATCACGCTGAAATAGACCCGTTACGCGTTCCATCGCCCCCCGGTCAAGAGAAGAGGCGCGATTGTCCCGCCCGCGGGGTAGGGCGTTCGCCTCTTCAGTTCGAACCGGCGGTTCCGCCATGTGTTTCCAAGTGATCAAGGAGGTTCTGTATGCTGGGTGAGAAGATTTCCGAGTCGTCGGGTAAGGTGACGGGCCAGCGCGTACTGTCCAATCCGGGCGGCGGACCAAAAATGGAGACCTCGTTTCAGAGTAACGGGACGCTGCTCGGTGTGGAGGCCAGCGAGACGGGTACCTACTGGTCGGTCCTTCGCCCGGACGGGACTCTGTACGGCGAAGGCCAGGGGATTCTCATGAGTCGAGAAGGCGACGTAGCCACGTGGGTCGGCCAAGGTGTGGGAAGGCCGAGGCGAGACGGCGGCTTCAGCTATCGGGGCGCCGTCTATTACGAAAGCGCCTCCCCGAAGTGGTCTCGACTCGCCGCCGTGGCCTCACTCTTCGAGTATGAGGTGGACGCCGACGGCAATACCCGCGCCGAGAACTGGGAGTGGAAGTAGGCGTTCGGCCGGATCGTGGAGATCCAGTTGGGCCTCCGCGCAGGCGTCTGGCCGAGCGCCGGATTCTTCGGCAGTCGGGCCCGGGTTCTACACGTTGACCGTCTTCGCGTCCCGGGAGCGCCATCCCTTGTCGGTGGAGCGAGCCGATCGTCACCAACCGACCAATCTGGCTGAACCCTCGGAAAACCGAGGCATCGAGTTGTTGGCCCTCTTCCGGCGCGAAGGCTCCGAAGTCGGGAAACTCCCGACCACGGGCGTACAGGCGCCTGAACGCGGAACGAAAGGAATTGTTCCTTGAGACGTCATACAAATCTCGATATCGTGGGAGACGTGAGGGATCCGGTTTGCGGCATGAAGGTCGATCCCGAGCGGGCACGGTTTCGCGCGGAGCACGAAGGCGGCGTCTACTATTTCTGCAGCCGCTCCTGTCTGGAGAAGTTCGAGAGAGACCCTCGCGAGTTTCTGAACAAGGGGGAGCGGACCGAGGCGCGACACAGGCATTCCCCCTCGCCGCCCGCGGAGGACGGCGATGCGATCCACACGTGCCCGATGCACCCGGAAATCGAGCGGGGGGGGCCGGGGGATTGCCCCAAGTGCGGGATGGCGCTGGAGCCGAAGGAGCCTCGCGCCCCTCGGGAGAAGATCCGGTACACCTGTCCGATGCACCCGGAGATCGTCCGGGACGAGCCGGGCAGTTGTCCGAAGTGCGGCATGGCCCTGGAGCCGATGACGGTGACGGTGGAAGAGGAGGAGGATCCGGAACTAAAGGATATGACCCGTCGCTTCCGGGTCGCCGCCGTCTTGACCGCGCCGGTTCTCGTCCTCGCCATGGGCGAGCATCTCGGCATTCCCTTGGAGGCCTGGTTTTCCCGCCGCCTTTCGAACTGGTTCGAGCTGATCCTGGCGACTCCCGTGATCCTCTGGGGCGGCCGGCCGTTTTTCGTGCGGGGCTACTACTCGGTCCGGTGGATGAGCCTGAACATGTTCACGCTGATCGCCCTCGGCACGGGGGTGGCCTGGCTGTACAGCGTGGTGGCGACCGCCGTCCCGGGGATCTTCCCCGAGGCCTTTCGGGGCGAGGGAGGTTCGGTGGCGGTCTACTTCGAGGCGGCGGCGGTGATTGTGACGCTGGTGCTGCTGGGGCAGGTCCTCGAGCTCAGAGCGCGGAAGTCCACGACCGGGGCCATCAGGACGCTGCTTGGGCTGGCGCCCAGGACGGCGCGCATTGTCCGCGAGGACGGGACCGAGGAGGACGTCCCCCTGGAGCGGGTCGAAATCGGGCATCGTATCCGCGTGCGCCCGGGCGAAAAGGTGCCGGTCGACGGCCGGGTCGTCGAGGGAAGGACGACCATCGACGAATCGATGATCACCGGTGAGCCGACGCCGGTGGCGAAGGAGCCGGGAGACGAGCTGGTCGGCGCCACGATCAACCAGACCGGCGCCGTTCTGATGCAGGCCGAGAAGGTCGGCAGCGACACGGTGCTGGCGCAAATCGTCAAGATGGTCGGCGAGGCTCAGCGTAGCCGGGCCCCGATTCAGCGGCTCGCCGATCTCGTGGCGGCGTACTTCGTGCCCATCGTAGTCGTCATCGCGGCGCTCACCTTCATCGTCTGGTCCATCTGGGGACCCCGACCGGCGATGGCATACGCCCTGGTGAATTCAGTCGCGGTTTTGATCATCGCCTGCCCGTGCGCGCTCGGATTGGCGACACCCATGTCGGTCATGGTGGGAGTCGGCAAGGGCGCCCAGGGCGGCGTTCTGATCAAGAACGCCGAGGCCCTCGAGGTGCTCGGAGGAATCGACACTCTGGTGGTCGACAAGACGGGCACGCTGACGGAGGGTCGCCCCCGGTTGGTGACCGTTCAGACCGAGGCGGGATGGACCGAGAACGACTTGCTGCGTCTGGCCGCCAGCCTGGAAAGAAGCAGCGAGCACCCGCTGGCCGCCGCCGTCGTGGACGGCGCGCTGGAGCGTGGCTTGCGGCCGGCCAAGGCGGAGGGCTTCGAATCGGTCACCGGCAAGGGCGTCAAGGGCTCGGTCGAGTGGCGCGGGGTGTCGATCGGCAACTCGAGGATGCTGGAGGAACTCTCGGTTGATCTCTCGTCGCTGGCGGGCGCGGCGGACGAGCTTCGTCGCGAAGGTCAGACGGTGATGTTCGTGGCCGTCGACGGCAAGCCGGCGGGGCTGCTTGGCGTGGCCGACCCAATCAAGGAAGCGACTCCGGAGGCCGTCCGGCTCCTCCACGAGGAAGGAGTGGAGATCATCATGTTGACCGGCGACAACCGTGAGACGGCCGAAGCGGTGGCCCGCAGACTCGGGATTGACCGCGTCGAGGCGGAGGTTCTTCCGGACCAGAAGAACGAGGCGATTCGGCGTCTTCAGCGGGAGGGGCGGAAGGTGGCCATGGCGGGGGACGGGATCAACGACGCCCCGGCGCTGGCTCAGGCCCATGTCGGGATCGCCATGGGAAGCGGCACGGACGTGGCCATGGAGAGCGCCGGAGTCACCCTGATGCGCGGCGATCTGAGAGGGATCGTCAAAGCCCGGAGGCTCAGCCGCGCCACCATGAGGAACATCCGGCAGAATCTCTTCTTCGCGTTTCTCTACAACTCCCTGGGCGTACCCGTCGCGGCTGGAGTTCTCTACCCGTTCTTCGGAATTCTCCTGAGCCCGATGATTGCCGCCGCGGCGATGAGCTTCAGCTCCGTCTCGGTCGTCGGCAACGCGCTGCGCCTCCGGGGAGTGGACTTATAGCGGAAATGAGAGGCGGACGAAGTTCGGGTGCGGCATTTCGATCCGCCCGATCTCCCGCTCGTCCTGTATCATGGGGAACCCGAAGCGTCAGTCGGTTTTTCGATCGAACGATGCCGGCCCCGGTTCCCCGGGCGGCGGGAGTCCACCTATGCCTGAACTGATCGAGTCCCCCAGCGTGGTCAAAGCGGCCGGCGAGCCGCCCAAGAGAATCGAAGAGTACGTCGGACGTGCCAACTCCGGCACTGAGGCGGTGAGCATCGCCCGGATGAAGAGCCCTCCCGGGTGGCGGGAGCCGGGTCAACGCCCCGAGTTCGACGAGTACACTCTGGTGTTGGAAGGCGCGTTGTTGGTCGAGTCGGAGACCGGCACGCTGGAGGTCAGGGCCGGACAGGCCGTCCTCGTGCGCCGCGGGGAGTGGGTCCGCTACGGCACTCCCTCCGGCGCCGAGTACGTGGCGGTCTGTCTGCCCGCCTTTTCCCCCGAGACGGTGCATCGGGATCCCTGAAGCGGAAATCTCCCCGCGTGAGTGTGGTGGCTACTTGTCCAACTGCTGAAGCCGCCTGAGGGCGGACCCATTCGACGGGTTCGGCTCGAGCGCTGGATCGCGGACCTCGGGCGGGGAGCCATGAACCGACTCACCTTCGACGGCACCGCCAATCCCGCCTGGAGCCCCGACGGCGCCTGGGTCTTACTGCTCTGAAGTCAGCCCGTTCTGCCGCGCAGACTCCTAGTGACCCGGCTGCGTCCTGTCTAACCTCGTCAAGGTCCAGTATCCCGCCAAAATCAGCAACCCGGTCAACAGGATTAAACCCCACTCCGACAGTGTGGGAATCGGACTGATACTGAGACCCTCGATCGTGTAGATTTGGCTTCCGAGGCAGGAGTCCGCATCTTCGGCCGTCGCTGTAAACGTGAAACCGCCGACCGCGGTCGGTGTCCCGGAGAGTTCGCCGCCGGACGACAGGGACAGCCCGGGAGGGAGCGACCCGCCTGTGACGCTGAACGTATATGGCGCTGTTCCGCCGCTGGCCGTGATGGTCTCGCTATAAGCTATGCCGATGGTTGCCGGAGAAAGGGTCGACGGAGAAAGTTCGATGGTCGGACAAGTGGCGGCAGGATTGATAACGATGGTGTAGATTTGAGACCCGAAACAGCCGTCGGAGTCGGCGGCTCGGACTGTAAAGGTGAAACTGCCCGCCGTTGTCGGTGTTCCCGAGATCACACCACCGCCGGAGAGAGCCAGTCCTGGAGGGAGCGACCCCGAGATGATGCTAAAGGTATGAGGCGCCGTGCCTCCGCTGGCCGTAATCGTCTCGCTGTAAGTTGTGCCCACGGTTCCATCCGGAAGAGTCTCCGGCGACAGGGTGATCGGAGGGCAATTCACCAAGAGCGTGTAGATTTGGCTTCCGAGGCAGGAGTCCGCATCTTCGGCCGTCGCTGTAAAC
>CAYRCA010000049.1:12940-14027 GCA_964422565.1 uncultured Acidobacteriota bacterium
ATGCTAAAGGTATGAGGCGCCGTGCCTCCGCTGGCCGTAATCGTCTCGCTGTAAGCTGTGCCCACACTTCCATTCGGAAGAGTCGACGGCGAAAGGGTGATCGGAGGGCAGGCGGGGCATACGGCGACGTTATTGGTATCCAGCGTCACCGCACCGTCTCGCGCCAGCGCTCTACCGGAAACGCTTGCACCGTTATTCAGAGTGATGCTCGTGAGGGCGAGAATATTTCCTACGAACGAAGTGGCGGTACCGAGAGTCGCGGAGCTGCCGACCTGCCAAAACACGTTGCATTCCTGACCCTGACCGCCATTGATCACGCTCACTTGCGAGTTGCTTGCGGTCGTGAGCGTGCTCCCGATCTGGAAAATAAACTCCGCATTGGGGTCGCCCTGGGCGTCGAGAGTCAGCGTTCCCGTCAAGGCGGCCGACGACGAAAAGCAATAGACGCCTGGCCCAAGCGTGAGTCCACCCAGATCCTGACCTGTCAAAACGGTATTGCACGCCAGGCCTGCGAGAGCATTGAAGGCAGTGGTGAGGTCGCTTTGAGCCTGCTGCGCGACCGCATCATTTAGATGTGTCGTTCCGGTGACGGTTCCCGGAGGAAACCCAGTGATCGCGGTACCCGGGCTGACACCCAGATTTCCAGTGAGCACGGTGTCGCCGGTATTGGTCACCGTCGAGCCGCCCAGGACCGCGAAGTCTTCCGCCGTACCCATCGATGTTTGGGCCCAAGCTGGTGAAACGCCGTAAAGAAGCGCGGCAAACGCCACGCCGGGCAAAAAAATCCGGTGTTTCCCCTTCATTAGTCTTGCCTCGTCGAGAGCCCCTCTCCCGAGTTATCTACTTCTAATCTAAGCCTCAATGTTGGAAAATCTTACAAGAGTCGCCAGTACCCGTCAACAAAAAGGGCATTCGCGCTGCAGGGCCTTTTCGTAGTGATCCGACAAATATAATGAGGTGTAAAGATCGAACCTAATGCTCCATCTGGCGACCTGATTCCGGGAAACCGTTCCAGCGCGAATGCCTCACACAAGTCCGGCTCGCTGGCGCGATCGACTGTGGGGTTTTGCCGCCGGTTTTTTTCTCA
>CAYRCA010000050.1:0-3020 GCA_964422565.1 uncultured Acidobacteriota bacterium
TCCCCGGATCGCCCGGATCATGGCCGACGGCGCGTCGGCCTGGAAGATGTTGCGTCCCATGTCGACACCAGCGGCGCCTTGGTCGATCGCGTTAAAGGCCATGGTCAGCGCGTCCAACTCGGGCAGCTTCTTCCCCCCCGCCATCACGAGCGGAACCGGGCAGGAGGCGGCGACCGTCTCGAAACCCTCGGGCACGTAATAGGTCTTGATAAACTGCGCTCCCAGTTCGGCGCAGATTCGGCAAGCCAGCCGGAAGTACTGGGCGTCGCGGGTCATGTTCTTCCCCACGGCGGTCACCGCGAAGACGGGTATCCCATAGCGGGTCCCCTGGTCGATGAGGCGGGTCAAATTGTGGATCGACTGGGTTTCGAACTCGCCTCCGATGAAAATCTGAACCGCCAAGGCGGAAACATTGAGCCGAACGGCGTCCTCGAGATCGACGGCGATGTTCTCGTTCGAGAGTTCCTTCAAGATGCTCGGGCCTCCACTGGCCCGAAGCACGATCCCACCGCGGAAGGTAGACGGGATGGTGGAGCGGAGGACGCCGCGGGTCAGCATGAGGGCGTCGCAGTGGGACAGCAGGGGCACGACGTTGACATCCACCCGCTCCAAACCGGTGGTCGGCCCCATGAAGTACCCGTGATCGATCGCCAACATAACGGTACGCCCCGAATCGGGGTCGAAAATGTGGGAGAACCGATTCTGCATCCCCCACTCCAGCGAATTGGCCCCCTTCAGGAAAAAGGGTCGGGCCCGGACGGGAACGTCCAGGTGGTACTCCTTGGCTTGCGTCGCGCTGTCCAAATCGGCCATCTTCGCATCTCCTCCGTCAAAGCCTCGATCCCAGCCGTCGATCAAGTGGACTTGAAGCGATTCGCGGCGGCGGATCGAGACAGGTTGCAGGTTATCGATCTTCGGCGGTCCTTCCTTCCCGGACCACGGTTCCCAGGCGTCTCTGGAAACGTGGGGAATTGTTCCGCCCTCGGCCCCCCCGGCCTCGGATCGTCCCGATTCGCATCCAGCCGGCGGCGCACGGATGATAGCAGCCGGTCCCCGCGATTTCAAGGCGGATGGAACTGCCGCGACGATTCCGGAAAAGGGCGGATCAGCGGCTGCCGGCTCGTCTGCCGGGTATTGTCCGTCAGCACTCCGCTCGCCTGATTACAGGAACCCTCCGGACACCATCCGGATCCGCTTCGCGGGCGGCACGCTCTTCGCGGTTCGGCGTCCCTGGGAGACATGGTAGAGCAAAAATGTCGGTCAAAACGTCCTTATCCAGGTCGCCGATGTTGTCCCCATCGAGCCCAAGCGCTGCAAAGGCGTCATCGGTGGGGGCGAAGACGGTGAACCGGCCGTTTCCGCTCGGCGTGTCCAATACGGCGGGATCCGCCGCCGGAACAGCCGCGATCAAGGTGTCGAACTGCCCGGCATAAGGACCTTCCGAGCTTCGACTTGACCTGTGACGGCGCCGGCCGCGCGCGCCGTCAGCGTCCCTCCATCCGCCCGCGGAACGTCGCCAACTTGGGACCGACACGGGGGCGAGGGGGTTGGCCTTCGCGGCGGACCCGTCGGAATACGCCTCCCCAAACCTGTCGGGGGAAGGTTTTACACCAGACGAGGTGCGGTGTAGGATCAAACGGGGTGGGGTTCTCGGACCCACCTTCCACTCTTATGTGGAACAGATCCGGAGAGGGGAGATAGGAACGATGAAACGCAGAACGTTTTTGAAGACCACGGCGGCGGTGGCGCCGATGATTGTGTCGGCCGGGGTCCTGGGGCGAGGCGGTCCCGGGCCCAGTGATCGGGTTCGCATCGGTCTCATCGGGCTGGGAGGTCGGTGCAGGGTCCTTGCCCGGGAGGCGCTGACCGTGCCGGAGCTGGAGATTGCCGCCGTTTGCGACCTCTTCAAGCCGAGGGTGGATTCCATGATGGTCGAAATGGGGATCGAGCATAGCTGGACGCCCTACATCGACCTCCGGCGAATGCTGGACCGAGAGCGCCTAGACGGAGTCGTGGTGGCGACGACCACTCATGCGCGGGCGTGGACCACCTGCCACGCCATGGCCGCTGGTTTGGATGTGTTTATCGAGAAGCCGATGAGCCTGACCATCGCCGAGGGCCGACAGATGTTGGCGGCGGCGCGCAAGCACGGCCGGGTGACCCAGGTTTGCACCCAGCAACGGTCCATCCCGTTGAACAACTGGGCCAGCGACCTGGTCAAGAACGGGGTCCTGGGAAAGATCCAAGCCGTGCTGGCGCCCAATTTCATGGGTCCTCACATCTGGGAGCCTCAACCGCCGCAGGAGATGCCCGACGGCGGCCGCGACGACTGGTGGGACCTTTGGACGAACCAAGCGGTGCTTCGACCCTATCACGAGGATCTTCATCGCCGCTGGAACCGCTGGTGGGACTACGACGGCGGCGGCCAGACTTTCGGGGTCACCGGCTGGGGCACCCACAGCTACGATCAGATTCAGCGCGGCTTGGGCACCGACTCGACGGGGCCTGTGGAGGTGATCCTGGAGGAACCGGTGCGTGAACTTCCCTCGGTGGGAGATCACAACGACTTGGACAGTCCCTACCGGGAACTGGTGAGCGACACCGGCAAGCGCTATTACCAGATGGTGCGCGAAGCGAGGGGGGATCGGGCGCGGGTACGCATGAAGTACGCCAACGGTGTCGAGTTGCTGCTGCACCTGCACGCCGACCACGGACCAGGGCTCGGATGCGGTTTCGTCTGCGAGCGGGGGTATGTGGAGATCAACCGCGATGAACTGGCTTCCACTCCCGAGGACCTGCTCGATCGGCCCGACAGGCCTCCTACGCTGCAGGAGCGGGGGGTGCCGGAGAACCAGCCCCATATCCAGGACTGGATCCGCTGCATCAAGACCCGCGGACGGTGCAACGCCGATTTCGAGTACGCCCATCGCAGCACGACGCTCTGCTACCTGGTCAACATCGCCCGCGACGTGGGTCGGGTCGGCGAGACCTTGCGCTGGGATCCTGATTCCGAGCGATTC
>CAYRCA010000050.1:3030-13991 GCA_964422565.1 uncultured Acidobacteriota bacterium
GGGCACGAAGCTGGCGTGGGACACCACGGCCATGCGATTCACCAACTGCGACGAAGGGAACGCCATGTTGGCCCGGCCTCGCCGCAGGGGCTACGAACTGCCGGTCTAGGGCCAGTACTGTTCACTTGGCGGGTCTCGGTCGTCGAGGTGTTTGTCCGGAAGAAAATCGTCGGACCCTCGTGAGATCCTTTCACCCATCGTCGAACTGGTCGTACTAAACCTGAATCCATCGTCGGAGAGTAGACCGTGTATCTTTGGGAGATCAGTCGGGGCCGCAGGGTGAGAATCCGGTCCCGGGCCCTGCCGTTTCACCCCGATCCGGGTCCAATGCGGATTATCGAGTGGCCCTGCCGCGGCTTGCTGCGCGAATATGTCCGGTGCCGAAACCACGAGGGGCGGGACCTGTGGTTCCGGCCGGAAGAGTTGCTTCCCTCGTGACGGAATCGGGGATCCCCGTGTTCCCCTACCAGGCTATGCGGGGCCGCGCTTCGCCCCGCGAAAGCTGATCGTCTTGTTGGTGATCAGCGGGCGCGCCCAAAAACCGATGGCGAGCACATAGCCGAAGGTTGCGTAGAGGAACATCATCCCCACGCGCAGTCCGGCCGCGTCGCCGATCGCTCCAATGATCACCGGAACCACGGCGCCGCCGATGATGGCGGTACAGAGAATCCCGGAAAAGGAACCGTGGTGTTCCTCCACCGAGTTCAAAGCCAACGAGAAGATCACCGACCACATCACCGACGCGAAGAAGCCCACCAGCGGGAAGGCCACTGTGGCCACCGGCCCAGGGCCCAGAAGAGCGACCGTCAAGCTGAGTATGGCGGCCGACGTGAAGCCGATAATCACGTGGCGACTGTCGAAGATTTTCAGCAGGATCATCCCGAGGATACATCCCACGACCATCAGGCCCCAGAAAAGTGAGACCGCATTGGCGCCCACCGTCTGCGGGTCGTAGCCGTGATACGTGGCGAGAAACTGCGAGATCCAGTTGGCGGTTCCCTGCTCGCTTCCCACATAGCAGAAGATACCCAGCGAATACAGGAGGACGATGCGATTCCGCAGCAACTGCCTGAAAGAGTCCAGTCCGCCAACGCGTTCGCTCTCCGCCAACTCCACCCGGGGAAACCGCGAGACGGCCACCACGCCCACCATCATTAGCAGCGCCGCGGCGAACACCCAGTACAACGAAACCCAGGGGAGTTCCGCAGGGATCAGCCGGGACAGCACAGCCAACAGGACGTTGTCGTCGGAACCCTCCGCCCCGAGGTTGAGCACCAGGTAGGAATAGAGTTGCGGGCTCAGAAACGACGCCCCACCGAAGAACAGCTGAGCCAGAACGGAGTTGAAGGCAAAGTGCTCCTCACCCCCCGACGTGCGTAGCAGAGGGTTGACGGCGACCTGTAGAACGGCGATGCCCGCGCCGATCACGAAGAGGGCGGTGATCGCCACCAGATAGGTGGGGAAAAGGGCGAACATCAGGGAGCCGGTCAGGCTCACCAGGAACGCGCCCATCATCACCGGTTTTTCACCGTACGCCTCGATCAGAAGGCCAGCTGGAATCGACATGAATCCATAGGCGATGAAGAAGGCAAACGGCAGAAATGCGGCGAACGTCAGGCTCAGGGCAAAACTGACTCGAATGTCGGGGATCAGGGCGCCGAGAATGTTGGTCACCAGCGACATGACGAAGAACGTGACAAACACGAGAACCACCAGATAGTAGTTGCGTTTCATTCCGCCTCTCCCTTTCGAACTTGGCCGCGGTTAGGGCAGTCGACGCCAAGCGGCGTCCGAGCAACGGCTCCAGTAAGCGGCTGGAGCATATTACGGGCGGGAGGAAGTGTACAGAGGGGGCCGCGGGCGAGTGGGAGATGCCAGAGTCGGGGAAACCCGTCCTCCTTGTGGTGGAGGGGGGTGGAGGGTTGTTGCATCGGGCGTGCACAGCCCAACCGGTCGACGTCGCTCTCGCTGAACTTGCCGCGTTCCGCCGTCGGAATTTCTGGACAGGGCGTTCGCAACCGGGAGTATAGAAGAGCCCTCGCCAGACTCTAAATTATGTATTCTTGTCCTGTGGGAGACCACCGGATCAACGGACGCTTTCACGACTCTTCGCCGGTCGCGGCTTTCGACTCTTCATGCAGGTACCGGATACCGCTCTTGCGGAGGAAAATTCTGGGCCCGCCGTCGACCGGACCTACGCTGAAGCAGTCCCGATCATAGTATCGGATTCGACCTCTCAGCCGCTCGCCCGACTCGAGTACGACGATCACCGTCGCGCCGGATTCCACCAATCTCTTCAAGTCGGCGGCCTCGAGACCCGTTCTGTCGGGAGGCGTCCGGCTGGCCCGCGCCACTTCATCCGACTCGGAAACAGTCCGCCCGTCGCGGTTTCTCTCATTGAAAAACACCATGCCTCACCTCGTCAGACGGCGTGCGTTACGGTAAAACACCGGCCGAAACACCGGGGCCCGCATCGGGCGGGCTAAGCCAGGCGACCGGCGACGAATAGGACGCCCTGCGACCCTCCCGGCGACTACCCCGCCATCCGGGAGCGGGCGGCTCCGGGCTGCTACGACTTTCTCCATCTCACCCCGTCCAGGGACGAATGAACTCCAAGAACTGCCGGGCGTAACGATCCAGATTCGGCAGCCTTCCCCCGCCGAGAATCGGCGAGCACATCTCGAACCCCACCGTACCATCGAAACCTGTCTCCCGGAGTGTGTCGAAGAAGGCTTCGTGATCGATGAAGCCTTCTCCCGGAGGGACGGCCTTGACCTCGTCGAGGAGCCGCTCGTAAACGTTTCCGAACGATGGGTGGTGGTACCGAAAACGGGGTCTCCTAGCGTAGTCCGCCACCGTGGTGTGGACAATCCGGGGGCCGATATGGCGGACGGCGGCCGACGGGTCCTCTCCCTGCAGCGCGACCGACCAAACATCGAAGCATGCTTTGCAGTTGGGGCGGTCGACTTCGTCCAGGAAGTCGGCGAAGGAGAGGTGATGACCGGCGATGTCGTCGTGATTCTGAACCCCGATCACAACATCGGAGTCGGCGGCGATGTCGCAGGCCTCTCGGATGAAGGACACGCTCCGCCGCCACTGCTTCGGATAGGGCTCTCCCACCACCTCCGTTCCGGTCATCAGTCGGATGACGGGCGCGCCAAGCCGTCGAGCCGCGTCAACCCAGGCCCTCACAAGGTGCAGTTGGGCCTCGATCAGAGGGGCGAAGGGGCCCGAGTTCGCCGAGAAGCCCGCCGAGGGATCGCCGTACCCCGCAATACACGCGACGCCAAGGCCGTGTTCGTCGAGCAAACCCCGCAACCGGGCCACCTCCTCCGGTCCGTAGTCCAAGACCGAAAAATGGGGCCGCTTGGCCATCAGCATGACGCCGCTGTAACCGAGATTCGCCGCGTGGGGAATGAATTTGTCCAGGCTCAGGGTCTCCTGTCCCCAAAGCCCCGCGTAACTCACCGAATGGAGTACAGGTTTCATTGGTTCTAGCCTCGCGATTAGCGATTGGTTGAAACAACAATCGACAATATCGAAGCCCAGGTCCCGGAGCAAGGCGTCTCCCTACGGCCGCGCGCAAAAACGCGCCGACGCGGAGGTCACCCATCGATCCCGCCGATGGGGCTCAAACCGCGCAAACCGACCCTCCGTCGACTTCTTCAACGGATTGACTTTCGGCGAGGCAATGCTAATCTCGCTTTGAGTGCCGCCGGAGTGGGATTTTTCCGGCGCCCCCCGGGACGCCGTCCGCCAGCCGTCGGGCTGGCGCGGCCCAGCGTTTTTCATTGCGATGGATGCCGATAGCCTTCGAATCCGCCAAATGGAGGGCCGCGACATTGAGGTCGGCATGCGCCTCAAAGAGACGGCGGGCTGGAACCAGGTCCGCGCGGACTGGGAGGCTTTCCTGTCTCTCGAACCCGCCGGTTGTCTGGTCGCCGACGAGGCGGGGCGCGTGGTGGCCACCGCCACGGCGATCAGCTACGGACGGCGCGTCGGCTGGATCGGCATGATCTTGGTCGATCCGGATTTTCGCCGTCGGGGGATCGCCACCCGGATGATGGAACGGGCCATCGCGTTTCTGGATGCGCTACCCTGCGCGTGTTTGAAACTGGACGCCACGGAGGTCGGCGCCCCCGTCTACGAGAGGATGGGATTTCAGGTCGAGTATGGAGTGGAGCGCTGGAAGAGGCCGCCCGGGCCGATTGCGGAGCCGGAGAGCGGCGCGACCGAGATCTCGAGGGTGCGCTCCAGCGATGTGCCCCGTCTGGGCGCATGGGACGAGCCCGTCTTCGGCGCCGACCGGACGCGCCTTCTCGACTGGTACCGCCGCAACGGCGGACCGGGGTTCCGGCTGGAGGACGAGCATATCGCCCGCGGTTTTGTCTTCAGTCGTCCCGGGTCGTTCGCGTTTCAGGTGGGGCCCCTGGTCGCCGAAGACCGGGCGGCGGCGAGGCTGCTGTTGCTTCGGGCGCTGGCCGCTTCGGAGGATCGACCGGCGATCATCGATTTGCCGACCCCCAACCCGGCGGCTTTGGAGTTGGCCGCGGAATTTGGATTCGAGAGATCCCGAACCCTGTTGCGGATGCACCGGGGACCCAATCGCCATCCGGGGCGGCCGGACAGAATCTTCGCCCTGGCTGGTTTCGAGTACGGATAGGGGATCGTCGCGCGGCCCGCGGCCAAGGCGGGAGACGGAGCCGGCATCCGGGCGCCGGTGAACGCGGGACGCTCCTCGTTGTGGCGCCCGGAGTTGGTACGGGGCCGGAGCGGTCCGGCCGGGAGGAAGACACGTGTTCGATCCGCATTCCGTGAAGTCGGAGCAGGACTTGGAGGATCTTCTGTCCGAACCCTACGACGAGGATGTCCAGGCGGTCGATTCGCTGGAGGGTGGACTGCTCATCCTCGGGGCCGGCGGCAAAATGGGACCCACCTTGGCGCGTCGCGCCGCGGAGAGCTTCCGCCGGGCCGGACGGCGGGACCCCGTGGTGGCGGTTTCCCGGTTCGGGAATCGGGGCCAGAAGCGCCGGCTCGAGGCGACCGGCGTAGAGACGATCGCGGGAGATCTGATGGACGAGGCCACCCTTTCTTCGCTGCCGTCTCTCCCGCACGTGATTTACATGGCCGGCACGAAGTTCGGGACCTCGGGCAACGAGGCGCTTACCTGGGCGATGAACAGCTACCTTCCGGGGCGGATCGCCGAGCGATTCCGGTCGTCTCGGATCGTCGCCTTTTCGACCGGCAACGTCTATCCGCTGGTTGCCGTCGACTCGGGTGGCCCCACGGAATCGGATCCCGTCGGGCCGGTCGGCGAGTACGCTCAGTCCTGCCTGGGTCGGGAGCGGGTCCTGGAGTACTTTTCGGCCAGGAACTCGACCCCGACGTGCCTGTTGCGACTGAACTACGCCATCGAGCCCCGCTATGGAGTGCTCCTCGACATCGCCCAGCGCGTCTACAACGGAGAGGCGGTTTCCCTCGAGATGGGATATGTCAACGTCATCTGGCAGGGAGACGCCAATTCGGTTTGTCTCAGGGCCTTCCGGCTTTGCGGGGTTCCGCCCGCCATCCTGAATCTCACCGGTCCCGAGACGCTTTCGGTTCGAACACTGGCGGAGGGACTCGGCGCGCGGCTGGATCGCAAGCCGCGTTTCTCCGGCACGGAGGGGTCCACCGCGTTGCTGAGCGACGCCCGGCGTTGTCGGGAATCATTCGGCCGTCCGAAAGTCGGGATCGAGGAACTGCTCGACCTGATCGCCCACTGGGTCCGAATCGGCGGCACGACGTTGGGGAAGCCCACGAAGTTCGAGGTTCGCGACGGAAAGTTTTAGCGGGGAGAAGGCAATGGACAGGCAGCAACTTCGAGCGCGGCTGCTGGAAGGGCTGGTCATTCCGGCCCATCCTCTGGCCCTGAATCGGGAGCGTCGGCTGGACGAGCGGCGGCAGCGGGCCCTGACCCGCTACTACCTCGCCGCCGGGGCGGGGGGGGTGGCCGTTGGAGTTCATACCACCCAGTTCGCGATCCATTCGAAAGAGGTGGGACTGTACCGCCCGGTTCTGGAGCTGGCCGCGGAGGAGTGCGAACGCGGGCGCGGCGCATCGGCATCAGAGGCGGTGAGGGTTGCCGGTGTCATCGGGTCGACCGACCAGGCGCTGGCCGAGGCCCGTCTTGCGGTCGACCTCCGATACCACTCCGGTCTCCTCGGCCTGGGGGCCCTGCGGGACGCGTCCGACGACGAGTTAATCGACCATGCCGAACGGGTGGCCGAGATCATCCCGGTCTTCGGTTTCTATCTCCAGCCCGCCGTGGGAGGCAGGCTCTTGGGGTACCGTTTCTGGCGCAGGTTCGCCGAGATCGAGAACGTCGTGGCCATCAAGATCGCCCCCTTCGATCGCTATGGAACGCTGGACGTGATCCGCGCCGTCGCCGACGCCGATCGGCTTGACCGGATCGCGCTCTATACCGGCAACGACGACAACATCGTGGCCGACCTGATCAGCCCTTTCGCCTTTCCCAGGGCCGACGGCCGGGAACGTTCGGCGAGGATCGTCGGCGGTCTGCTGGGACAATGGGCCGTCTGGACCCGCCGGAGCGTCGAGATCCTGGAACGCGGCCGTCGCGTCAGGCGGGGCTCGTCCGAGGAGGTGATTCCGCTGCTCAAACTCAACGGAGAACTGACCGACGCCAACGCGGCGATCTTCGACGCCGCCAACCGGTTTCGAGGCTGTATCCCGGGGATTCACGAGGTCCTGCGGCGGCAGGGGCTGCTGGAGGGCGCCTGGTGCCTCGATCCGGAGGAGACGTTGTCCCCCGGTCAAGCGGAGGAAATCGATCGGGTGTGCCGGGACTATCCCCATCTGACCGACGACGAGTTCGTCAAGGAACATCTCGACGCCTGGTTGTCCGGTTGACGCCGGAGGAGGGCTCGCGAGCGGATCGTTCGGCTCAGGCGAGGCACGGAGGATTTGACCCACGGACAGTCGTTCGGAGCCGTTCGCGCGGTCAACCCGTTCCGAGAGGTGTAGTCCGGATCCCAGGTCGGTAATCTGGTAGCATCACCGTTTAATGGGGAATCATGAGGGACCCGAAGACGCAACACCCCGGGAGGAACACCGATGAGTAAGAAAGTGGCGATGATCGGAGCGGGCAGCATCGTCTTCTGCAAAACTTTGATGAGCGACATCATGGCCACCCCGGCGCTGGCCGATTGCGAATTCGCTCTCATGAGCCGGACCGAACCCAAGCTGCGGCGCATGGAGGCGTTCGGCAAGCGGATGATCGACGAAAACGGGTTGCCGGGAAGCGTCTGGGCGACTCTCGACCGCCGCGAAGCCATCCGGGACGCCGATTTTGTCGTCGTCATGATCCAGGTGGGGGGCGTGGAAGCCTTCGAGCTCGACTACCGCATACCCTTGAAGTACGGAGTCGATCAGTGCATCGCCGATTCGCTCGGCCCGGGCGGCGTGTTCCGCGCCCTTCGAACCATCCCGGTCCTGGTCGACATCGCGCGCGATATGGAGGCGGTCGCCAAACCCGGCGCAATCCTGCTGCAATACGCCAACCCCATGGCGGCCAACTGTCTCGCCCTCGGCAAGGCCACCGACGTTTCGTTCGTCGGCCTCTGCCATGGCGTGCAGACGACGCTCGATCTCATCGCCCGCTATTGCGGCGTTCCGAAGGAGGAAATCAGCCATACCTGTGGCGGCATCAACCACATGGACTGGTTCCTGACGCTCGAGCACAACGGCCGCGATCTTTATCCGGCGCTCCGCGAAGTGTTCGAGAAGCCCGAATACTACAAGAACGAGAAAGTTCGCGGCGAAGTCTTTCGCCACTTCGGCTATTTCATGACCGAAAGCACCGGTCACCTCAGCGAATACGTGCCCTGGTTCCGCAAGAACCGGAAAGCCCTCGATCTGTACTGCGACGAGCCCAGCTTCGGCGGCGAAACCGGCGCCTACTACAATTGGTGCAAGACAATTGCCGACCTCTATGCCGAGGATGACCCGCTCAAGTATGAATCCACGCGGGTCGAGAAGCGCAGCGTCGAGTACTGCTCTTACATTTTCGAAGCCGTGGCTACCGGAAAGCCGTTCCGCTTCATGGGCAACGTCCGCAACGACGGCTACATCGGCAACCTGCCCCAAGGTTGCTGCGTGGAGGTTCCGACATTCGCGGACGACACCGGACTCCATCCCGTCTTCGTGGGCGATCTTCCGCCCCAGTGCGCGGCTCTGTGCGCGACCAACGTCAACACCCAGATCCTGGTTGCCGAGGCCGCGCTGAACTCCGATACCGAGCGGATCGTGCAGGCCGTCGCGATGGATCCGCTCGCCGGCGCCGTCTGTACGTTGGATGAGGTGCGCCGGATGTGCTCGGAGATGCTGGAGACGCAGCGCGCGTGGCTGCCGAACTTCGCGGGCAAGAGCGTTGCGGCGAAACCGGTAATCAACATACCGTCGGATTGCCGGCCCGTGGACGTGCCTTTGGATCCGGCGCTCGCCATCGGCAGACGGTTTGGGACCCTGGTGACGCAGACCGGCGGTTGAGCGCCGCCCCCGCCCGCACGGGAGGGGACCCACGCCGCGGAGGCTCGTGTTCGCTCACGGGACCCGCAACATGGGTGACCGAATCCACACGAGGGAGTCGGCCAAACGAAGATGCTCCAAGAGGGTCGCGAGTCGTTTCGAAGTCGCGCCTTGGCCGACGCCTACCGGTTACTCACTCTTCGGTTGCGGATCATACGAAACCGGAGCTTCACCTGTTCTCGCCAAGCAGCATGTCGAGGAATTTGAACAGTTCCTCCGTAGCCGGATCGTCGGCAAGGCCGAGGTCCGCGTTGATTCGGCGGTGGGTTGTCTCTCTTACCCCGAACACTTTGGCGGGCACCCCGGCCTCTTCAAGAACGGCGCCGAGACGCCGCGCCTGCGCGGTGACGTCGGGATGTTCCGAAACATGGAGAATCAGGAACGGCGGAATCCCCTTGCCCTTCGCCACGTGGGTGACCACTGAGTAATCCAGGTGTTTCCCGGGATCGTTGCCGAACTTGACCCGGTGGCCGTATTCCGGGAGCGGCAGACCGTGCACGGTCTGGCGAATCTCCGCGGTCGTAATGATGGCGGGCAGGTCGTAGGTGTCTCCGTCTACGGGGACACACCCTTTCAGGGCGTCGAAGGGGACGCCTTCCGCTTCAAGATACCGATTGTCAACGCAGAGCAGGGCGGCGAGTTGCGCGCCGGCGGAATGTCCCATGACGAAGATCCGTCTCGCATCGCCTCCGTACCGACCTATGTTCCGGTGCACCCAACCCAAGGCCTTGGCGACGTCTCGGAAGATCTCGACCATCTCCACGTGGGGCAGGAGTCGGTGGTTCGTTGAGACGAAGAGAAAGCCCCGTTCCGCAAATACGCGCGGCTTGATCTGGACGTTCGCCTTGTCCCCCGCTTGCCAGCCGCCGCCATGAATCCAGAAGACGACGGGGAGGTTCTCCGCACCGTCGGGGGCGTAGACGTCGAGGACGTGGCGCTCATGGGCGGGATCCGCGTAAGGAATGTCCGACGTGAGATTCTGCGCCTGCGCCACGGAGAGAAGCAAAAGGAAGGTGAATGCGATCCTCATGGTCGTTCCTCGCGAATTACGCAAGTCTACAGCAGGTGAGGCGGGAAGGTAAGCGATCGCAGACGATGAACGAATGAGCGGGGAACTGGGGATCGAAGCGGGTTTTCACGAGGTTCGGATGATTCGGAGAAACCTCGAAGCGTTTGCCCGCGACGCCGGGGTCCCCGAGGAGCACCCGGCCTTGTTTGGAGAACCGGGGGCGCGCTTCCTGGTTGCCCGAAAGCCGGCCACCGAATGGCCCGCCGGATCGGACGGAGACCGGTGCCCGCCCTTGGCGTCGAAGGTCCGAGCGGGACTGCGTTGGCGAAGAACGGGGGACGCGCTTCGCCACTTCCTTCCTCACTGGCCGTCAGGCGGGCAGAGTCTCCTGATCGAGCTCGGCAAGGGAGGAGAATTCCGGATCTCGGTGGACCAACCTGGCTCGCCGCACCAGGGCGGTCGCGGCGATCCAACTGTCCGCCACCGACAGGTTTCCCCGCACCTTCAGGTGCGCCGCATCCTCCAGGATCGCAGCCTCACATCCCACCCATTCCAAGGGGAGGGAATCCAGCAAACGGAGAGCCTGCCGGGAGGCGCGTTCCCCCTCTTTGCGCCAGACGAGATACAAAAGCTCCATCCGGCTCATAAAGGAAACCAGCAAGCGGCACCGGTCCTCACGGGCGCTTTCCATGAGTTGGTGGATCCGGTCGGCGCCCGCCTCGTCGCGGCGGAGGGCGATCAGGGCGGTGGTGTCCAAGACAAAGATGTCTTTACGCATTCTCCCGCTTTCGATTCAGCCGTCTCTCTCTCAGAAGGTCGTCAACCGAAAGCTTGCCCGATCCGCGAAAGGCCCCCAAGGGATCGGGCGGAAGCGGGAATACCCGGACGGATTCCTCCTCGATCACCCACTCCAGCAGCGTTCGCGGGCCGATCTTGAGCTTCCTTCTGACGTCCGACGGAACCGATACTTGTCCGCGCTTCGTCACTCGGGTACGCATGCTGAACATTCTACAAGATAATTAATCTGGCGACAAGTAGACCCCGGTCAGTAAACCCCGGTCTGTCTAGGGGGGAGCCTGTTCCCGAATGAGCGTCGTGGCGCCTGATCAAGTTGCCGCTTCGGCAACTCAGCCCGCCCATCCTACTCGTTCCAGTTACGCTTGCACCAAGAACGAGGCACGGTTTTCGGGATCAGAATGTCGCCTGGAGGATCAAGAAGAGGAAATCGATTCCCTCGCTCGGACCGGATTCCTTGATAAACGCGCCGGGGAAGAAGTGGGCGTAACCTCCGCCGAGGGAGGTGTGCCGGTTGATCTGCAATGCCGCCCGCAGATTCACCTCGGCGCCGACCGACCGGGCCCGC
>CAYRCA010000051.1:0-9644 GCA_964422565.1 uncultured Acidobacteriota bacterium
TACACCGGCGGTGGCGCCTGCCCCGCAGTTGGGGATCGTGAGGAGAGCGGTCTTCTTGGACCGGGACGGGACGCTCATCCGGGAAGTGGGCTACCTCTCCCGCCTAGAGGATCTCGAGATTCTGTCGGGAGTCGCCTCGGCGCTGCGAAGGCTCGGAGAAGAAGGGTACGTCAGGCTTGTAGTAACGAACCAATCGGGGGTGGCGAGGGGGTACTTCGACGAAGCCTTCGTGGAGAGGACCCACCGGGAGCTGCGCCGCCGCCTCCGGGAGCAGGGCGCGGATGTAGAGGGTTTTTACGTCTGCCCGCACCACCCGGATTTCACCGGGGTGTGCGCGTGCCGGAAGCCGGAGCCAGGGCTCGTGTTGCAGGCTGCCCGGGAATGGGCCTTGGATCTGGCGTTGTCGTGGGTGATCGGCGACAAGCCCGCCGATGTGGAGCTGGGCCGTCGAGCCGGTTGCCGGGCGGTCTTGGTGCGGACTGGGTACGGCGCCCGGACTGAGGCGGAGTTGTCAGTGCCGGGGAGGGCCGCCGACGTGGTGGCGGACGATCTGGTGCACGCGGCAGAGGAGATTGTGGCATCGTGAGACGCGAGGATTGGCCGGTCGCCCCCGGCTTCGGGCCCTACGCGGCCGATTGCCGTCATTTCTCGGGATACAAGCCGTGCCGCTACAAACGGCTCTGCGACGGTTGCCCCCACTACGCGCCCCAGGGCACCCGGATCCTTCTGGTCAATCTCGACGCCTTGGGAGACGTGGTGCGTACCACGGCGATTCTTCCTGCCTTGAAGCGCGCCCACCCCGAGAGCCACGTGACCTGGGTGACGCTCCGGAACGCGGCGCCGATCCTGGAGCACAACCCGCACGTGGACGAGGTCCTCCACTTCGGGCCGGAGACCGTTCTGGAACTGGAGCCACGCCGGTTCGAACTCGTCCTCAACGTCGACAAGAGCAGGCGCTCCGCAGCACTGACGCAACGGGTTCGAGCGGGGAAACTCCGGGGGTTCGGCGCGAACGAGTGGGGCGCCATCGTGCCCCTCGGAGACGACGCCGTTTACCAGTACTGGACGGGCTTGGACGACGAGCTCAAGTTTTACGGCAACAAGAAGAGCGAACAGCAGATGCTCGCAGAGACCATGGGGGTCGAGTTCCGACGGGACCCGTATGTGTTGGAGCTTTCGGAGGACGAGCGAGCCTTCGTCGAAAATCGGCGTAGAGCCTGGGGCTTAGACACCGCCGACCTGGTGGTGGGCCTGAACTCCGGCTGCGGTGAGCTCTTCCCTTACAAGAAGCTACCTGTCCCATATCAGGCACGCTTCGCCGAGGAGCTCCACGCGCTCCATGGCGGCATCCGCCTGATCCTGTTGGGGGGGCCGGAGGATATCGAGAGGAACCGAGAGATCGCTGGCTTGTGCGGGGTTCCTCTCTTGGAAACCCCCTGCAACGAAGGGTTGCGAAGGGGCATTCAGTACGTGGATCTCGCCGATGTCGTGGTCACGGGAGACTCCCTGGGCATGCACCTGGCCATCGGTCGGCGAAAACGCGTGGTGGCCTGGTTTGGGCTGACCTGCCCCCAGGAGATCGACTTTTTCGACCGAGGAGAGGCGGTGCTGGCCCGAGTCGAGTGCGGCCCTTGCTGGCAGCGCGCCTGCAACCAGCCGGTGAAGTGTTTCGAAAGGGTGGATATGGACGACTTGCTGGCCGCCGCCGGGCGAATGATCGCTTGGGCGCGGAAGGAGAAGCCGGGGTGACGGACGTGGGCCAGGTGGACGAGACCACGTGGTTCTTTCGGAATGTCGTACGGCGGCGGGTGCAGTGGGGGTTCGGCGCGGGAGCGGTGTTCCTGCTCTTTGCCTCGCCCAGTGCGGCCAGCGTGTTCTGGGGTTTCTGGGTCGCGCTGACCGGGGCGGCGCTGCGGACGTGGGCTTCCGGAACCATCGTAAAGAACGAGGAGCTGACAACAGAGGGACCCTACCGGCTGACCCGCAACCCCCTGTACGTCGGGAATTTCCTGATGGGCCTCGGGGTGGCGATCATGGGCGGCAGGCTCTTGCTGGTTGCCCTGTTTCTCCTCCTCTTCCTGCCCGTCTACCATGCTTTGGTGCGCAAGGAAGAGAAGCGGATACTTGAGAGGTACGCTGGGGCGTTTCTAACTTATTGCGAAGATGTGCCACGATTTATTCCAATTATGAAGGCCTGGCCCCCACCCTCGGCGCCCTATGACCTGCTGCGCATGTGGACCGTCCACCGGGAGTGGCGTGCGTGGCTTGGCCTCTACGCGGCCACCTTGTATCTACTGCTGAGGAGCGGTTAGGGCGCCGGACGGGGTGGATTCCCCGGTCCCCATCCCGCCCTTGCCCCCCCGATCCCTGCCCTTCGGAGGTTCCCCATGGCTCTCGCGCCCGAGCTCCTCGATATCCTCGTGTGCCCCCAGTGCAAGGGAGACCTGGAATACCGGGAGGCGGAACCGGCCCTCCTCTGCACGGCTTGCCGGCTGCGGTACCGGATCGAGGACGACATTCCGGTGATGCTCATCGAGGAAGCCGTCCCGCTGGGCGAAGGGGACTGAGGCTTGAGGGTCCCAGAGGTCCCGTGAGACGGAAGGCCCGGGACGAGGGGCGGGAGAGGTGGCGGGTGACATGACGAAATACGACAGTCCCGAGGGCCGGGGGCGCGATTCGGCAGCCCCTGCCCTGCCCACACTCTCGGCCACGGTGATCTGCCAGGACGAGGCCGAGAAGATTCGGGGCTGTCTGGAGAGCCTGCGTTTCTGCGACGAGATCGTGGTGGTGGATTCCGGGAGCACGGACGGAACCCTGGACATCTGCAGGGAGCTCGCCGACCAGATCATCGAACGTGCCTGGCCCGGGTACGTGGCCCAGCAGAACTACGCCCGGAACCAGGCGCGCGGGGAGTGGGTGCTCTCGATCGACGCCGACGAGAGGGTGACCCCCGAGCTGGCGCGGGAGATCGGCCTAGCGCTGGAGGGTGCCCCGGAGGTGGACGGCTTCCGGGTGACCCGCCACGTCCACTACCTGGGGCGTTGGATCGACCACTCGGGGTGGTACCCGGAGCCCCGGTTACGCCTCTTCCGCCGAGACCGGGGGCGTTGGGAGGGGGTGGACCCCCACTACGACGTGGAGGTGGACGGCAGGGTGGGTGACCTGCGCGGCGAGATCGTCCACTACACCTACGACGACATGGAGGACCACGTCCGCACCCTCAACCGCTTCAGCTCTATCCTCGCCCGGGAACATGGTGCCCGGGGCCGGAAGTTCTCCTGGGGGGACCTCCTGCTTCGCCCACCCCTGGAGTTCCTCAAGAAGTACGTCCTCAAGCGCGGTTTCCGGGACGGCGCTCCGGGGTTCTTCGTGGCGGTCCTCTCTGCCTTCTACGTGTTCCTCAAGGTCGCCAAGCTCTGGGAGGCCGAGCGGGTGGGCGACCGGCGTCCCTGGAGGGACGGTGGCTGACGCCTGGAGCTCCTGGTGACGAACGACTCCAGCCCCGTCCACGTGGCCGCGGCCCGGGGAACGCCCACGGCGGCGGTCTTCGGCGCCACCACCCGCGCCTTGGGCTTCGCCCCCTTCCACACGGCGTCGCGGGTCGTGGAGGTGGACCTCGAGTGCCGCCCCTGCGGCCTCCACGGCGAAAAGGCCCGCCCGAAGGGCCACTTTCGCTGCAGGAGGGACGTGGCTCCGGAGGCGTTACTGAAGGCCTGCGACGAGCTGGCCAAGGAACTGCCATTGACCGGAGGGCTCGCCGGCCGTACCGTCCCGCGTCCCTGCGGGGTGAGGCGGACTGCATGAGCGAGTTCGCTCCGGACGCCGTCCGCCGAGATCTCCAGATCGTTGACATCCTTCGGAGCCGCGCCGAGGTCGAGCCCCCGTGAACGTGCTGTTCGTCAACGCCACTCGCAAGTGGGGCGGAGAGAAGACCTGGGCCCTCGAGACGGCGGGTGTCCTGCAGTCGAGAGGCCACCGATGCGTCATGGTGGGACGGTCGGGGAACCGCTGGGTCCAGGCCTGCCGCGCCGCCGGCCTGGAGGCCCGTGGTCTGTGGTTCGGCCCGGACTTCAACCCCTGTACCATAGGCCGCCTCGTTGGGCTCATTCGGCGCGGGAAGGCGGACTGCCTGGTGGTCAACATCTCCAAGGACCTGCGGGCCGGCTGCGCGGCCGGAGCCCTGACCGGGACGCCCGTCGTGCGCCACGTGGGACTGGCCCAGGACCTGCGCGATACGAGAGTCGAACGCTGGCTCTACCGTCGCTGCCTGGCGGGCATGGTGGTGGTTGGCCACCAGATGAAGCGGGATCTGATCGCCGGTTTTCCCTGGCTGGATCCGGCCGACATCGGGGTGGTTCACATCGGCAAGGACCTCCGCCGCCACACCACGTCCCGCAGCCGCCGCTTGAGGGAGTCCTGGGGACTGCCTTCCGGAGCCGTGCTGTTTGGTGTGACGAGCCAGCTTCACCCCTCCAAAGGCCATCCCGTGCTCTTCGAAGCCCTTGCGAGGGCCGGCGGGCGCGATGGAGGGGCCTTTCTCGCGGTCGCCGGGGAGGGGCCTGCGCGGGCCGAGCTTGAGGCCGCTGCCCACCAATGGGGCCTGGGGCGGGCCGTCCGGTTCTTCGGATTTCAGAGCGACCTGCCGGAGTTCCTGTCCAATCTGGACGCTTTCGCGCTGCCGAGCCACTCGGAGGGATTTCCGAATACCCTTGTCGAGGCCATGGCGTCCGGGCTGCCCTGCGTGGCGACGCGCATCTCGTGCGTACCCGAGATCGTCGACGACGGGCGCAACGGCCTCCTGGTCGCCCGACGCGACGTGTCGGGACTCGCAGACGCGATGGCGGCGCTCGTCGCCGATCCGGAGCTGCGGGCCGCCCTGGGTCGCGAAGCGCGCCGAACGGTGGAGGAGCGGTTCCGGCTGGAGGACAAAGTGTCGGAGTTCGAGACCTATCTCACCCAGGCCGTCGCCCGATATCGGGGGGGGCGCGTATGATCGATTCCTGCTCGGCAGGCAAGCCGGGACTCGTGTGCGTTTACAAACACCTGGACTTGGGGGGCGGGGTGGCGTCGCTCCTCCTGGAGACCGTACCGCTTCTTCTCCGAGACTATGCAGTCCGCGTTCTGTGCTACCGCCGAGCAGGAAATGGGGCCGAGCGTCTCCTGGACCTGGGAGTTCCCGTGGATGTGGTGCCCCTGGGCTCGAAATGGGCGCCCTGGAACCTCAGCCGATTCACCCGTTACTTCCGGCAGCACCGGCCTCAGGTGGTTCACTGCCACGAGTACACCGCCAACACCCTGGGCTCCGTAGCCGCCGCCCGGGCCGGGGTTCCGGTCCGGATGCGCCACCTCCACTCCATGGCACCATGGGGCTGGATGGGGCCGTGGCGGACCCGAAACCGGATCGCGGTGGACCGGGCTGCCGCGCGGCGTTCCGGAATCACGCTGGCGGTCAGCCGGGCGGTTGCTGCTATCTACCTTCGGGAGACCCGACTCCCCGACGAGACCTGTCGAGTGGTGTACAACGGAGTAGACTTGGAGCGGTTTCGGCCCGATCCCCAGGGAGGTGCGGCAGTGCGGGCCGAGTGGGGGATGTCCGAGGGGACGCCTCTGGTGGGCATCGTGGGCCGCCTCGGGCGCGGCAAGGGGCACTCCGAGTTCTTGGAAGCGGCCAAAGGGATCGCAACCCGAGTTCCCTCCGCACGGTTCGCAGTCGTGGGCGAAGGGGGGCTCCAGCGTGAGCTCGAGGCCCATGCCGCTCGGCTCGGACTCGAAGATCGGGTATTGTTCGCGGGGCGGCGGGACGATGTGCCTCAGGTGATGAACGCAATGGACGTGTTTCTGTTCCCGAGCGTGCCCGACGCGGCGGGGAGAATCCAGGACGGCCTTCCCCTCGTGGTGCTGGAGGCACTGGCCGCCGGGCTCCCGGTGGTGGCCTTCGACCTGCCAATGGTTGCCGAGGTGTTGCGCGACGGGAGTGCCGGACGGATCGTACCGTGCGGGGACACAGAGGCGATGGCCGAGGCGGCCTCTCGGTTCTTGGCAGTGCGGGAGCGGAGGGCATCGAATGCGTCGGAGGCTCGCGCTTCGGTTCAATGTTTCACATGGAATGCATGGGTCGGGGAGGTTTCGGCGATATACCGGAAACTCGGGGAATCCTCCCGTGCGGTCGTGGGTTGAGAGGGGGTTTGCCATGCGACTGTGTACCGGTGACCAACTCCACGTTTCGCGTCGCATGCCCTCCCTCCAGGACAACCGAAGAGTACTCCAAAGGCGACGACCATCCCGACGTAGGGGGGAACCTTCGATTCGCCCCGGTCGTGGCCACCCTGTGCTGCGGGGATTGAGGTCATCGTGACCACGCCGACCGCAGAAACTTGGAAGGCGAGGCCGCGGGTATCGGTCCTGTTGCCTACCTATAACAAGGCCCACTTCGTCGACGAAGCCATCCGGAGCGTACTCGACCAGACATACCGCGACTTCGAACTTATCGTCGTGGATGATTGCTCTCAGGACGACACGGGGAGTGTGGTTCGGCCGTATCTGACGGACCCAAGGGTGCGCTACTTCGAGAATCCAAGGAACCTTGGCATCGGAGGTAACTGGAACCAGGCTCTTTCCCACGCCCGGGGCGTGTACATAAAGTACTTGATGGGGGATGACAAGTTCCATCCCGAGCTTCTCGCCCGCTACACGAGGGTCATGGACGAAAACCCGGACGTGGCGCTGGTTACATCTCACCGCGCGTTCTTCGGGGACAGGGAGGGAATCAAGGAGCAGCCGGTCACAGGGAAGTGCAACGGGAAGGAGGCGATACGACTTTCCTTCTTTGAGGGAAACTGGATAGGGGAGCCTACCACGGTCATGTTCCGGGCCTCGAACCTCTGGCTCGGCACCTTCAAGGTCGAGTATCAATTCGTGCTCGACTGGGATATGTGGCTGCGGCACCTCACGCACGGTGACCTCTACGTCGTGCCGGAGGTCCTGACCTACTTCCGCCAGGACCCGGGGCAGATGACCCGGCGGGTGAAGGAGAACTTTCGAGACATCTTCGAGGAGTACCACCTGCTCAATGACGTCCTGGCGGCGCCTCAGCTGTACGGCGTCGTGGAGGACCGGGCAGCCCGGCGCCGGGTGAGGAAGCGACTCGTCGGCCTCTACAAAAGAATCCCCGTGATGCTTGCGCGGGCAGAGTACCGCCTCGCGTGGCAAAGCCTCCGGTACGCCCGCAGGGAGCGAGTCCTGGGGAGGGTCGCCGCAAAGGCGCTCCTGAGGGTCCTGCGGGGGGCGCTCGGGAGCTCCCGCTGGGGAGCGGACCCGGAACTCCGCGGCTCCGTGGGGAGAGGCGCGCCCGGCGAGGGCTCGGCTCACCATCGTCGGGATGCGGGCCCCGGGAGCTGTTCGGGGGGAGATAACCGATGAGGATCTCGGAGATCACACAGCTGGCCGGGTACGTCCGTCTGCTTGCGGCGCACCCGAAGGAGCCGATCCCCTACCTCACCCAGGAGAACCGGGGCGTCTCGACTGTGCCAAGGGTCGACCGAACCCTCGCCTATAGCCTCACCCTCTCGTGCGTCAGCGCTGGAGTCCGTTTGACCTGTGTGAGCCATGCTATTGGAGAACGCCGTGGGGTTCGGGGTGCGAAATACGTCCCCTTTACCTACTCGGTCCCGCCCTCCACCGGGCGGTACAATACCTCTTCTCTCTCACTTCCGTAGGCATCCAGGCAAGAGATGATGCATCAAGATCGTGACCCGGAGCTCGAGGGAAATCCGAACAAGTATGCTGCGCCGCACGGCCTCGAGTTCGATGGCAGCGTGGCTCATTTTCGGGGATACCAGGAGTTCCACTTCGACTTGGCGAAACATTCGTTGGTTCCACTCAACCAGGCGCTCGTAGAAAAGGATGCGGTGGTTGCGAGGGTCTTCACGCCTGGATTCATGGCAGGAAGGACCATTCTGGACTTGGGAGGCAACAACGGGTTTTTCACCCTCCGGGCACTCCTCGCAGGTGCGACATCCGGGAAGGTGATCGATTTGGACGAGGGCTGTGTTGCAGGTGTCAACCGACTGCGCGCCCGCCTGCCGCACCTCTCCATCGAAGCGCACCGAGAGAACTTCGCACTATTGCAGGAGCGCGCAGATGTGGTCATCGCCCTTGCCCTCGTCCACTGGGTCTATTCGTGCACGTCTCAACTCCTGTCGCTCGAGGGCATCGTGGAGCGCATCGCTTCCCTCGGGCAGGATTTTGCCATCCTGGAATGGGTGGATCCTGCCGATCCTCTGGTGGAGGGATACCGACATACGCAGGTGCGGCCCGGAGATCAGTTCGAGCCATACTCCTTCGGGCGGTTCATGGACGCACTCGTCGCTCGTTTTCCGAAGGTGGAACTGCTCGGAGAGCTATCTCCTACACGAAGGATTTTCCTCGCATCCAGGGAGCCACTGCTCGATCTTTCCTGGGCTGCGCCTCTCCTTCATCCGAAGGAGACGCTGCTCTCGTCTCGAAGATTGTGGAACGTCGGCGCCGTCGAGTTCTGGAGTCGCGTCTACAAGGTGGGGGGAGAGATTTACAAGCAGTGCTCGCCTTTACTGGGGGAGCGGGAACACGCCGTGATCCGGGTAGTGGGAGACCCGGTAGTCGTGTCCGCGCAGGTCGTCGAACGCGGACCCCAGTATTGGCTCTTGAAAATTCCATTTCATGCCGGCCGTACGCTCGACGAGGCCTCGGCCGCTGGTCCGCTTTCACGGGACAAGATCTACTCGGTCGCAGAGAAGTTACTCGAAATCGTGGCCCGTTTCCGTGCGGCGGGGGTGGAGCACCGGGATCTGCACCCGTCCAATGTGATCGTTTGTGACGACGGAGAACTGAAGGTCATCGATTTCGCTTGGGCAACAGCCCCTGGCGTACGCGATATTACCCCCGGAGGTCTCGGCGAATCGGTGCTTCAGCCCGTGAGCCGAGACTGGGTCAGCGTTCGACCTCCCGAAACGGGCGGTGACGATCTCTTCGCCGTTGGCCGGATCGTCGGCTGGCTGAATCGCTCGGGGGATCTTGGACTCGCTCTGGTCGAGAGTTGTCTCGCTCATCCCGATCTACGCCTGCGGGTGCGTGATGTCGCGCTCGCCAGACGGCTCGTGTCCGTATTGAGCGAGGAGGAAGCAAGGAGCGCCGGGACGGTCCTCGGGCAGATAGCGGCCATGGCGCATGCGGCCCTTGTCGACGCGCAGAGCTCGGCGCGGCTGCTCCGGGAAGCAAGGGCCCGTGCAGCGCAAGATTTGCAGAGCATGGTCGACCAAAATGCCGCGGAGCGAAGCACGCTCACTGAGGAACGCGGGCGACTTCAAACGGAAATCCAGGTAATGACCGAGAAGAATGCCGCAGAGCGAAGAGCGTTCAATGAGGAACTCGGACGACTTCAAACGGAAATCCAGGTAATGACCGAGAAGAATGCCGCGGAGCGAAGCACGTTCAATGAAGAACGCGGGCGACTAAAAGAGGAAATCCAGGTAATGGCCGAGCGGCTTGAGGCCGAGTCGGTTCGTCGGGAGTGCGAAGTTGTCGCCGCGGCGAGGCTTCAGGAGCAGCTCGTGGAGCTCTTGCGGCGAGAGGCGGCCGAAACAAGACAGGACTTGCGGGACCTCAAG
>CAYRCA010000051.1:9654-13977 GCA_964422565.1 uncultured Acidobacteriota bacterium
AGGCAGTCCCTTTACAGCAGTCATGTGCTTTTCCTCTTGCTTTGATGGGACCTCAAGAGCTCGGCGTCTTGGCAAGTGACAGGACCCCTACGGTGGTTTCAGCGCTTTTTCGGGAGACTTGCGAGAAGTATACGGAGGCGGGCGGCGGCGATTTGGTGGGTCTTTGTTAGGACTGCGGTAGCCCTGCGTCCGACGCGAAGATTGCGTCAAATCCACCGGTCGGCAGAGGTGATTAGGCGATCGCATCTGTTCGACACGAAGTGGTATCGGTCGCAGCACCGGGAAGTCCGGAAGGAAAAGGCAGACCCCGTATTGCATTATATTCTTGAAGGAGCGGCACTTAAATATGACCCCAGTCCACAGTTTTCAACCCTTTGGTATTTGGATAAGTATCCGGATGTAGCGGAGGCTGGACTCAATCCGCTGCTTCACTACATAGAGATGGGCTGGAAGGAGGGAAGAGAGCCCCACCCCCAATTTCGTGTGCCAAGCTACTTTCAGGCGAATCCGGATGTCGCAAGTGCAGGGCGGGTTCCCTTGGACCAGTGTCTCCGCGGACGCGTTCTCGAAGGTCGTCCGCTCCGACCAGCGCCACGCATCTCATTCGGGCTCGAACCAACTGCGGGCGATGACTTGACGGTGCCAGATGTAAGACTCATTGCCTTCTATCTTCCCCAATTCCACAGAATTCCAGAAAACGATGCATGGTGGGGTGAGGGTTTCACGGAATGGTCGAACGTCCGGAGGGGTAGACCCCAATTTCAAGGGCACTACCAGCCGCACGTCCCACACCCGGACGTTGGATATTACGATCTCACCGATGTAGCAGTGATGGAACGGCAAGCAGAGCTCGCGCATCGATTCGGTATAGGCGGGTTTTGCTACTATTACTATTGGTTTGCTGGGAAGCGTTTGCTGGAACTACCGATCGAAAGACTCCTAAATACAGGTCGCCCCGACTTCCCATTTTGTCTCTGTTGGGCAAATGAAAATTGGACTAGGCGATGGGACGGGATGGAAAGTGAGGTATTGATTGCGCAGAACCATTCGCCGGCGAGTGACCATAGATTTATCACGGATATCTTGCCGGCGCTTCGAGACCATCGTTATATCAAGATCGATGGACGACCGCTTCTGATCATCTATCGGCCCTTGCTTCTTCCAGAGCCGGTTCTCACGTTCGCCCGATGGAGAGAGGAATGCCGCGCGCAGGGACTGGGAGAGATCTACCTTGCCGGCGTGCAGGGGCTTGGATTCGTGGACCCGAGACCGGTGGGATTGGATGGCGCCATCGAGTTTCCCCCGCACGACTCCAACGTGACGGCGGTCAAGGAAGGTGTCGTAGACCTGCACCCCGGCTTCCGTGGCACCATCTATGATTATCGGCAGGCTCATAGCAACATGCTGGAGAAGCCAACAGGCGACTACCCGCTGTTTCGAGGGGCGATGGTATCTTGGGACAATACCGCCCGTCGGGGTGAGATGGCCTCCGTGTTCATCAACTCTTCTCCAGAGGAGTACCACGCATGGCTCAAGACATTGGTGGAGGATGCTCGATCGCGACCTGTTCGCGATGAGCGCCTCGTCTTCGTCAACGCCTGGAACGAGTGGGCCGAGGGGTGTCACCTGGAGCCGGACGAAAGGTACGGATACGCCTGGCTGAACGCTACCCGTAGCGCCTTGTTGGATGGTGTTGGTACCGCTGCGGCTGTCCGGGACCACCCGGTGGGGCCAGTGGATCCGGGTCAGCCGAATCTGTCATTAGAACGTGTTCCGGTCTACCAGTTTCCACCCTTGCCGGAAAGACCCGTTCTTAAGATGTGTGCCCTCTTTTACCACAAAGAGGATCTTGTTGTTCCTTTCATCAGGGGGATTCTTCCACAAGTTGTCTTTCTCGCGAGAAGCGGCCGAGCATCCTGTGAATTGAGCCTAGTCCTAAACTATCCAGCTTCGGCCTCCGTGCGCGAGACCATCGACGCGGAGATTGCGGGAAGTGGCGCAATACCCGGCATGAAGGTGACCGTCGTGGAGAACGGGTGCAACCACGGCTTCGGAGCCGCGCACAACCAGGTGTTCGCCAGCAGTCATTCCGACGTGTTTCTCGTGATCAACAGTGACGTGAGCGTGGGCGACATCGGGTGGTTGGCGGAGATCGTAAGGAGGTTCTCGGAGACCGACGTTGCCGTGATTGGCCTGAAGGGCGCCGCATCGAGGCTGCGAAGTGATGGATGCGGCATCTCCGTCGCCGAAGGCGACGCGTCTTTCGACTATGTCGACGGATCGGCGCTCGCGATACGCTCAGAGATCGGGAGACGGTTGGGTTTGTTCGACCCTTCCTTCTTCGCTTTCTACTTCGAGGATGTGGATCTGTGCCTCCGACTGCGCGAGGCGGGGTTGCGGATCGAAGTTCTGGATGTGCCCTACGAGCACAATCGGTCCGCGAGCGCACAACAGATCCCGGGATACGTGATACAACGCGTCCTCGACCACAACCGTGCCCGCTTCTTCGAACGATGGAAGCCGTTTCTGGTTTCCCGACAGCTTCGCCGTCGGCTCGACGTTCGGTTCTCAGAGCCTGACCGAACCCTTCAGGCTGCGTTTCTGCCGGCGTTGTTCGGCTTGCTGAGAAGTCACCCAGGCGCCGTGGCCGACGTCCAGGGAATTCACTCGGACCTCCGCGGCCTCTTCCGGCATCCGCGCGTGAACCTCGTGGACGAGGCTCACGCGCTGCCTCCCTCCGCCTATCACCAGTCCTGGACGATTCGCGAAGCAGAGATGGGGGCGGAGCCGCTTCCGCTTGCCTTGGCCGCTTTCCTCGGCTGCGAGCCCGACTTCGAGGCTGCGCGAGCGCATCTGGAAGGGCTCGCCGGGACCCCCGCTCGTCGGGCGGACGGAAGCGGAAAGAAGTGCGTGGCGCTGATCGTGCGCACGGCGCCCCTGTTCCCGGGCCGTATTCCGCCTCTGCAGGCTCAAACGACGCTGCTTCGAGAGATCCGCCGGCGAGGCTTCACCGTGTGGGTGCACACCGATCTGGCAGACTTCGAGCTCGATGGAATCCGAGATTTCTGCGTCTCGCGGCTTGGAGGCGGTATACCGGGGTTGCTGCGCGACATCCTGGAAGCGGACTTGGTGGTCGCCCCCGACCATTGGGCCCTTCAGCTCACCCAGGGCATCGGACGACCGACGTTGGCTTTGGCCGGAGCGACGTCGGCGACCCGCCGGATATGGGACGCGGATCGCGTCGGCTTCCACGCCGATCTCTCCTTGGTGTGCATCGGCTGCTATCACCGCTGGGGCGGGTCCGAGACCGCCTTCTGCATTCGCGGCGACCAGGCCTGCGTCGCCGGACGCCAGTTGGATCGACTCTTCGCGGTTCTGGACGATCTACTGGCATCTCGGCCGGCGCCCGCAGCGGCCTGGCTCGCGTTGACGCATCAGTTGACCCCATGGACGAGGATCGCACAGGGCGATGTGGATCTATCGAGCTGGTCCGCCAGGCAGACCGAGTCGGTTCTCGTCCTGATACCGATGAGCCCCAAGACCGAAGCGGATTTGGTAAATCGGGCCCGGGTGCTCGCGACCCGAGCCACAAGGGGCATGAAGCGGTGCAGGATCGTATTCGACGCCGAAGGAAAGGCGCCGCCAAGAGGGAACCACGCGGTGCGCCAAGAGGCAATGGCCGCCATTCGCCAGGGCATGGTCGAGCGCCACCTGCGCGATGAGGCCTGGGTCTTTTGGGTCGATGTTGACATCGTCGACTACCCGGAAGATTTGATCGAGAAACTCGCCGCCAGGGCGGATGGAGGGATCGCTGCGCCGATCGTCCTGATGGCGGGCAACCCGGACGAGCCGCCGTCCAACAGCGACGGGTTTGGGCCGGGGCGTTTCTTCGACATCGGGGGCTTCGTCGAGGGAGGACGGTGGGCGCGATTCGACCCGCCCTACTTCGATCAGCCCGGACCCGTGTTCGACCTCGACTCAGTGGGGTCCTGCTACCTGGTGAATGCGGAGCTTTACAGGCAGGGGGCTCGGCACACAGCGGACCCCAAGTCGGCGCAGCTCGTCGCCGAAGGGAATGCCTGGCCCCCCGACGCGGTTTCCCGGAATCAATCCGGCCCAGCCAATGCCTATACGGAGCACTACAGTGTGTGTCAATTTACCCGAGAGAAGGGATTGCCGGTACGGGCATTCGGCGACTTGATTGCGCTACATCAACGCGTTTAGCCCTCATTGACGTTGCAACAAGGACGTAGGATATGTCGTTAGACCTAGCTAGCATGACAGAAGAACAGGTCGTCCAGTTTTGCTACAACAGGATACTTG
>CAYRCA010000052.1:0-3371 GCA_964422565.1 uncultured Acidobacteriota bacterium
GAGCGGCGACAGGTGCGCCCCCCGCGCCCGTCGTCGTTGCCTCGGGCGGCTGAACTTCGGAGCGGTTCGCCGCCGACGCAGGCTCGTTCGAGGAAGGCGGTTGGGACCGACGTGCGGAGACAAAACCGGGTGCCGTCGCCTGCGGGCGCGAGTTGCGGGACGGGGCGGAGGCGGAGGGCGCCGTCACGGGCGTGGAAGCCGACTCCCGTGGGGGAACCAACGCGGATCTTTCCACTTGGCCCGTGTAGGGGACGACCAGAACCGTCGGCACCCAGTCGCTGAAGGTGGGCAGAGACAGAAGGAGCACCGCCGCGCAGCAGTAGCCCAGCAATCGCCTCAGGGGCCTGGATCCGGCTGGTTTCGGTGGTGAGGTCATCTCTCTCCTACCTTCGAGAGTGTATTTTATACCGCATTGAGACTAGCCAGCAAAGTAAATTGACTATCCCCGGTCTCCACCCTATCGGAAAGACCGCCGCGGGACGTTAGCCTCTTCCGACTCGGTCGCCGACCGAGTTTCTTTTGCAACTTTCATCCCTGACGGCCATCTTTTATGAACGCTTTTGGGTAGGGATGGCTGGTGAATCATACAGGGCACGGGGGTGGCGAAACGTGAGCTTGGCGGGTAAACTCGTCGTTCTTCGATGTCGCCCGAGATCAGCCCCAGAGAGCTCCAGGAGGTCGTTGAGCGCGCCAAGAGCGGTTCGCTAGACGATTTCCACCAGCTTTACTCCCTCTTCGCGAAGCCTATATACAATTTCGTCTGGCGACTGGTCGGCTCGGCGGAGGAGGCGGAGGACCTGACCCAGGAGACGTTCCTGAAGGTTTACTCGGAACTGTCCAACCTCAGGGACTCCGGCCAGTTTAAGTTCTGGCTGTACAGGATAGCGCGCAATGAAGTCTATCAAAGGCTCCGGCGATCGAAGGGAAGGGCGGAGGTTTCCATCGACAGCGAGGAGATTCCCTACTTCGAGTTCCTGTCCGACAATTCGCACGGTCTGGACCCCGAGGGGAGAGTTCTCTCGCTCGAGCTTCACGATGTGATTCGCCTCTCCCTTCTGGCGCTAAAGCCCAAGTATAGGGATGTGTTCGTGCTCGCGGTGTTCGAAAGAATGAGTTACGAGGAGATCACCAAAGTAGTCGGGCGTTCGCTGCTGTCGGTGAAGACCGACATCTATCGAGCCCGACTGGCGGTCAAAGACGCGGTGAACGAGTATCTGGCCCAAAGGACGAAATGAGCTGCCCCACACGGCGCGAGGACATCTTGGCTTGGCTGGACCGGAGTCTGGACCCGGATCGCGCCCAGGCTCTTCGCGCTCATCTTGAGGACTGCCCGGCCTGCTCCCGCTTCCACGTGGAGCAGCTGGAGTTCGGTCGCCTCCTTGAGTCGGCCGCGGAAGTGCGGCTGGAGCCTCCCGCTCGAATCTGGCATCGGATCGAATCCGAACTGGCGGCGGGGCAGGCGGCTGGATTTCCCGCCCGGACCCTGCTGGACCTCTTCCGGCTGCCGCGCTTCGCTTACGGATTCGCGGCCTTCGTACTGTTGGCCCTGACGGCGCTGGTTGCCATCCAGACCCGGGACACGGGGTTGGCGGCGGACGAGGTTCTGGCCCGTTTGGACGCCTTCAGCATCCAGACCTCGGGCAACCCCTTCCTCACACCGCCGATGGAGGCGCAAAATCCCTTCTTTATTCTGGAGCGGGACGAGCCAGACAATCCTTTTCAGCCTGGGGGAGGTTTGAAATGAGAAAGATGGTGGGCTCCATTCCGCTGCTGTTCCTGCTCGTCGGCGCGGGATTGGCGGCCGGAACGGAACAGAGGGAGGAGGCGAAGCTCCGCTTTGCCGCCGCCCAGCACGAAATCGTCGCGATACTGATCAAGGAAGAGCAATTCGACAGAGTCTTTCCCGAGTTTTCGAGAATCCTCGAGTTGGGTTTCGAGGGTCCCGCGGAGGAGCTGGTCGTCAAAGCGACTTGGTCGGTGGTGAGCGGACTCACCGAAGCCGCCCGGTTCGACGTGGCCCACCGGGTCATCGACGGGGCCCTTCGCCATACCGCGGAGCCCGACAGCGAATTCGGACTCCTGATGCTGAAGGGAAAGGTTTACGGACAGGAGGGACGGATTCGCGAGGCCCTTCAGACATACCGACTCGCGCAGCGGCTCCAGGAATAACGTTGGCGATTGAAATTGCTTCCAGGAGGAGAGGAGGAGCGAAAGAGCCTGGGTTCGTACGGCAAATCTTCGATTTGTCTGGACTTAGCGGACCCAGGCTCTTGACCCCTTCCCCTTCGGATGGATACAATACTCCGCTGGGTGCTTGGGGTACCTGGAGATTAGCAAGCAAGGCTCCTGAGTTTTAACCTTTTTGATTTTTGACCTTGAAAGGAGTGGAGAGCATGGGAAAGTTCAGATGGATTCTGGTAGGCTGCGTCTGCGTGCTGGTGGCGGGAGCTAGTGGTCTAGCCGCCGAACGGTCCGACGCGCAGGTTTTCTTCCAGAACGACGATACGTTGGCTCAATCCTTCCCGCAGTTTGGCAGCGGGAGTGGGTTCGCGTCGTCCGTCGTTCTGACGAACACTTCGGCAACGTCGACGGCCGATGCCGTGGGCACGGTTTATTTTCTCGACGTGGACGGCGACCCGCTGTTCGTCGGGCTGGCAAACGACGCGAACGAGGCCGCCCAGTTCGGTCGGCTGTTCCCCCAGGCCGGGCACCTTGTTTCGGAGGTGGAGTTCTCGATCCCCCCGCTCGGTAGCGTCACCTTCACCACCGACGGGTTGGGTGACGAGTTGCTGCTCGGTTCGGCCCGGGTGGTCTCCAATGTTCCCGTAGGCGGAATCATCCGCTTCGAGATTCCGGGGATCGGCATCGCCGGCTTCGGCTCGGCGCCTCCCATGACCGAGGCGATCACGCCGGCTCGGCGAAACCCCGAGATCAACACGGCCGTCGCCATCCGGAACAACTCCTTTGAGGGCCCCATCGTGGTCCAACTGGAGCTGAGGGACGAAGACGGCCAGTTGCTGGGCCCGGACGCCGTGGTTCAGAGGGAAATTCCCTCTCAGGGCCGCATCGCCGAGTTTGTCGACGAACTGTTCCCGGATGTGGACACCAGCGACGTGGTCGGCACCGTGGTGATCGTGTTGGACGAGGGTGAGGATGACGCTTCGTTCTCAGCCATCTCTCTCGAGCTGGGATTCGAACCCGGTCAATTCACCTCCCTGCCGGTTTCTCCGGTGTTCCATCCGGAGGAGGAGTGAGTTAGGGTCTCCAGACGGCAACGACTGGATATGGTAGACGCGCCGCCGGTCCCGGTTGTCGCCGGGGTCGGCGGCTTTTCCGAATCCCCTCGGCAGACGAGGCTATCCGGCGACTGG
>CAYRCA010000052.1:3381-13953 GCA_964422565.1 uncultured Acidobacteriota bacterium
CACGACGGCTCGGCCGCGAAGAAACCCGAAGAGGATGGCTGGTGGCTCCAGGCAGTGCCGCGAAGGAATGCGAAGGGACTGTCGATTCGATGGCCGACGCGAACGCGCCCCGAGAGAAGCTTGGCGGCCCTTCGTGGACACCTCAGTTCATCTGCTGTTCGCGCTGCGTCCCTTCCCGCAATTCCCGCTGACGCCGCCGCTCGATCAACTCCTCCTGCCTTTCATCCATTTGCTGGATGAAGTCATAGGCATTCCTCAGAGCGCGCTTGAATTCCAGCGTCAGCTCCGCCGAGGTGGGCAGGTTGCGGATCACCCTTGGCGTGATGAAGATGATCATCTCGAAACGGCGATCGCTCTTGGCCGTGGTCCCGAACAGAGAACCCAGTATGGGGACCTCGCCCACAAGGGGGACGCGCCTGCGCTCGATCGAGTGGCTGTCGCTGATCAAGCCCGCGATGCCGATCGTCTGACCGTCGCGCACGATAAAGGTGCTCTGGATGTAGTTCCGGTTGATGGTCGGCGTCAAAGCCGGGCCCGTGGCCGAACTGACCTCCAGAACCAGCTCCATGGTCACGACTCCGCTGGCGCTGATCCGGGGGACGATGAGGAGAGTGGTTCCCGTGGGACGAAACTGAATCGAGTTGATGAAGTTCGTCGTCCCCGTCTGCAGCGGATTCCCGAAGGAGGCCGAGGTGACGGGGACCTCCGCGCCGATGTTGATGGAGGCCGGTGTCCCGTCCAGCGCCAGGACCCGGGGCGCCTCCAGGATCTCCACGTTCGTCTTCTCCTTTAGGGCGTTGACGATCGCCTGGAGTTCCCGCTCGGCGCCGATGATGGCGCGGGAGGCGGCGGAAAAAGCCCCGTCGCTGATTGACCCCGTGGTCGCCGGAGTGGAGCCGTCGTTGCCCAGTCCCTCGCCCCGAGCCTGGAGGAAAGCGGCCACACCGTAATTGAGATCGTCCCGGAGCTCCACCGAGTAGATCTTCGCCTCGATAACGACCTGGCGGGGGAGCGTGTCCAGTTGACGCACCGTCTCCAGGATGAACTGAATGTCCCCCTCGGTCCCCTGAATGATCAGCGAGTTATTGAACTCGTTGACGACGATCTTCACGTTGCCCGCGAAGATGGCCCGAATCTGGGATTGGGAGGCGGAACCCAGTGCGGGACCCAATTCCCGCATCCCCAGACCGCCGCCGATGCCGCGGGTGCCCATCTGCTGGTCGTACCGATCGAACCGAGACCCGGTCTGCACGAAACTCGGATCTCGATAGACCTGGCGCTGGGCGGCCGCTTCGGCTCCCAACTCCCTGTCACGCCTTGACTCCAGTTCGCGCACCACCTCTCCCGAGTCGACGGAAGGCAGACCCAGGCCGTCCTGATACAGCTCACCCAGGATCTGGGCGATCTGGACGGCCGTGTTGTTCTCCACCTGATAGACGAAGGTCTTCAGGTTGCTCGTGGTGGACGGCGCATCCAACTTGTCGATCCATCGCATGACTTCCTTGAACACGTCTTGGGAGCGGGTCACCACCAGAATACTGTTCAAACGCCGGATGGCCACGATCCGCACTCCCGCCGCGGAATCGCGGGGCGAGAAGATCTTCGCCAGATCTTCGGCCACGTCGTCCGCCTGGTTGAATCGGATGGGGATCAGGTCCACGGTGTTCAGATCGAAATAGCGCGTGTCCAGAAGCTCCACCAAGGTCAGAACCTGTTCGATATTGGCGGGGTAATCGGTGATGATCAGCAGGTTGGCCGGGGCGAAATCGATCACCGTCGATCCGGGGGAAAGGAACACCTGCGCCATCGTCAGCATCTCGTCCGAAAGGATGTAGTGCAGAGGGATGATGTAGGTGACCACCCCCTCCTCTTCGATCCGAGTCGAGGTGCCGACCCGGAGCACTTCGGGCCCCTCACGGACCGCGGCCTGCGGCTCGGGCTCCTCCTCCGGAGTCGCGGTTTCCTCCGTCTCGCCCTCCCCCTCCCCGGGTGAGGGTTGTGTCGGCGGGGCCTCCTCCTGTGGAGTTGCGGGTACGTTCATCATCACGCCGTGGGGGACGGTGGGACTCTGGCTGATGGGAAGAATGACGTAGTAGTCCTCCTGCTTGACAATCCCCAGACCGTTCATTTTCAGCAGCTGCTCCAGCACTCCGAAGAGTCTTTCCCGGGGAATCTCACGCATGCTGAAGATATTCACCGTGCCCTGCACCTGGGGGTCGATCACATAGGAGTATCCGAGCTCCTGCATGACCACGTTGATCACCGCGTCGATTCCCTCGTTCCGGAACATCAGGCGCACTCCGGTGCCGGAAGCACGGGTTGCCGCGGGGGGCCGGGTATCTCGTGAAGGTGGGGCGGGTGCGGCCAACCCGGGTCCGCCGTCCGGCTGCGCGGGACCGGTTCCGGGGTGAACGGTCACCCCCCCCCTCTCCCGCTGCTCCTGCTCTCGGACCCTCTGTTCGAAAAGCTGCCGATCCGCATCGCGCGGCGCGGAACCCCGAGGGGTGACCAAACCGCCCGCAGGGCTGGCTCCCGTACCCTGCTCGCGAGTGGTGGCGGGCTCCTGGAAGAAGGTGAACGGCGAGGCCGACCCACCCAGCACATGGCCCGACAGAAACAACCCTATACACAAAAATGGTATTCGCATGACCAACTGAGACCACCCTGTCTGGAGGAAACTATTGCCCTTACTGTTGGTTTGGCTGGGCGGGGGGGGGTCCTCCCCGGGGCGTAACCAAGCCGGAGGCCCCCGACAGAGGCGACGCCTGTCTCGGCTGACCGCCCCTCGCCTGTGAAGCTCCGGAACGACGATCCATGAGAGAACCTCGCAGCCCTCCGGCGCCGCCGGCCCGAGTTGCGGCTTGACCTCCGCCAACCGCCGAGACCTGCAGGCCGGGCTGCTCGCCCGCGCCCTCCGCACTCTCCGGGGTCGTCGTCTCCACGGCGGCCACCTGGCTTCCGATGCGAATGATATTGACGGCGGCCGCTCTCCGCGCCGCCGGCGCCCCTCTCGGCGCCCCATCATCGCTGTCGAAAAGGCCGATGACCTCCTGGACATCGTTCCAGCGCAACGTTACCGCCGTGTCCGAGATCTGGGAGACCACATATCCCTGCACGAACTCCCCGACTCCCACGATCCTCGAATCCCCTTCCGCCCGCGGGTCGTTGAACACGGTCAGAGTCGCCCTCATCTCCCCGTTGGCCTCGGTCAGTCCACGCAGTTGCGGACGCTTCGGGAAGCTCGGGGCCTGCTCCACAACAACCACCTCCTGCTCGATCGGTTCGGGACGACGATCGGGGCTGAAAAGGTCCCTCTCGCCGATGACGAAAAAGTCGTGCAGCAGGGGTTCCTCGGCCACGACTCCGGGCGGATGGATCTCGGCCTCTCCGAGCCGGCCCTCCGATTCCCGCAGGATCCGTTCCAGGTTCCTGCTCTCGTCGAAGTCGCGCCAGGCCGTCACGAGCTCATAGGACGCCAGGGCCACCCCCGTCAGAAGAGCCAGATTCAGTATCAGGATCCGACGTGCCATCGATCTAACCTTCCGCCAGGGCGATAAAGGCCGAGACGTTCATCCTCGGCTGGAGACGAAACTGATCCCGAACCCTGAAGGTATTGACGTTGAACTCCTCGACCGACAGAAACTTGGGATGAACCGACAGGGCGTACAGGAAATTCGACAACTCCGACATCCCGCACTGCAGATTCACAACCACGGTGATCTTGGAGTAGTGATCTCCCGCCTTCCGTTCCTGCAGGGGGGTGCTCCTGGCGATCACCACCCCGTTCTCCTCGGCCAGCGAGCGGACAATGTTTTCCAACTGGTTCTGCGCGAGAGCGGGGTCCCGAGCGTCCAGGAGCTGGGATCTGAGACGAAACAACTCCCGGTCCAGCCACTCCGACTCCTCCTGGTGGACCGCCTGGTTACCGATGGCCCGAATGCGCTGCTCCAGGACCCTCTGCTTCTGAGCCAACTCCCCCTCCACCTCGGAGAGGGACTCGTGGAAGGGGAGAACTCCGTAGACAACGACCAGGATCACCGCCACGATCCCGCCACCGATCGTCAGTACCCGCCGGTCTCTTCTGGAAAGCTTGGAAAGCCTCATCATCTCTCCCTGACCCTAGCCGCGATGTTGAACCGTTCCTTGCCGGCCATCCGCGGGTCTTGGACAATCCAGTTAGTCTTTACGCTCTCCAGGTAAGGCGACTCCATCAGAATGGGCGGCAGCGACGACGCCTGATCCGAGTACCCCTGAATGGTGACCTGACCACCCTGCTCCTGCAAATTCTGCAGGTGGGCGTCGTCGGGGATACGCTCGGTCAGATCCCTCAGCACCAGAAGCATCCTCTGCCGTCCCGACAGGAGTTCCCTTATCTCCTCCAGCTCGGCCCTCTTGCGGAGGACCTCTTCGCGCAACTGAAAGGCGCCGGCCACCTCGTTCTGCAGGCCCTCGACCTGCGACTCAACCTGAGCGGCCAGAACGCTCTGTTGGAAGTAGCCCCGCGTGACGACAGCTCCCAGCAGGATCACCATCAGAGCGCCAAGAACGTAGGTTGCCGCCAAGCCGGGTCGCATCCCCACCAGTCGCCGGTCTCCGGGTATGAGATTGAAGAACCCCCGGCCGCGAATGATGCCGGAAACAGCCAGCCCAACGGCGGTAACGATCGGCTGGGGAATCTCGGGCCCGACACCTTTCGCCTTCAGGTTCAGGCCCTTGGCCAGCAACTCGCAGTCACCGATTCGATCCTTTATCTGGTCAACGACGGCCGGCGCCCCGTCTCCCACCAGGTAGAGCTTCGAAAAGCCGGATACTCCCTCGGACTGGTTCGTCAGGAGTTCGGCGATCCGGTCCAGCAGGCCTTCCACGGGTATCTCCCCGTCCGGCAGGGGCCAAGCCTCGGAATAGGAGCGCTCCCGGCTCGACATCACAAATTCCGCGGACCCCGCCTCCAGGCGCAGAACCAAGGCCCCCTGTTTCTTCGGCAAGCCGTCCTCGTGAGCGGCCAGAAGCCCCTCCAGACCCTCGCTGGAGAACCGAACGGCCGCGGGGTAAAGATCGCATTCCTGGAAAAGGCTCAGGTACTCCTCCACCAGCTCCCGCCTCACCATCACGATCTGCAGAAGCAGTCGGCGGTTCTCCTCGTCGCGGGATACCACCCGGAAATCGAAAAAGGAGCGAACCTCCTCGGCCGGCTCGAATCGATCGATCTGGGATCGCACGACTTGGTCCAGGTTTTCCTCGACCTCGATGGGGAGTGAAATCTCCCGGACGACCACCCAGTCCCGCGAAAGTCCGATAACGACGTTCTCGCGGTTGACGCCGTTGGACGCCAGGAACCGCTGCACCTTCCCAACGAGCTCGGGGCGCGGCAGATCCCGCCAATTCTCGATGATCGCGTGCCGCTTCAGCACGAAATCCTGGAAGCCCTTTTGTACGGAAGCGAGGACTATCCGGCCCTCCCGTATTTCGACTCCCAGCGCTGAATCCAGATTGAACATACTCGTACCGTTCCCTCTAAAGCTCGGTGTTCGACTCGTTCCAGTAAAGAACAGCGTATCCTTTTGGCCCTTGGCCATCAACTCGGAGGACGGCGCGGATTCGACTGGTTACATTCGAACCCGCGACTCTCCCGTAGCTGTTGACCGTGAAAACGTTCGACCTCAGAACGGCGAGTAAGTTGAGCGCCTCGCCCCCCAGACCCGGGATCCGCGCCGAGATTTCCGACACATCGGTGAGGGGCCTCTCCGACCGCAACTGGTCGATCATCAGGGCGGTGGCATAGTCCAGCCCCGGAATGGCGGCCAACACCGGAACCGGTGCCGAATTGACGTTGATCCGGTTGACCTGCGAGAAGGTGGTCAGATAGTGCTGCAAGCCGTAGAGCTCGACCGGCTGGCCGCTGTCGGTGACCGTTTTCCTCCCGAAGTAAATCTCCGGAGTGACCCCCCGCACCAGGAGCAACTCCTCCGGAACATCGAAGAAGCCGTTCTTCGCGGGATAGGGGTTCTCCAAGGAGAGATAGTAGTCCGATTCCGCTCCGAAGGGGCGGACCAGGTCGTCCGGATCGATCCAGTCGGCGATGGAGTCGGTGATGACGTCCGCCTCCGGCGCGGGAACACCGATCATCAACAGCAGGTTGAAGATCAGGTGTTCGGGAGCCATGTTGACGTTGATCTTGCCCGACTCGTCCACGATCTCCACATCGGCGCCGCCGCCCGCCAGTTCCAGAGTGAGCGCCCCTCGCAGAACGTCCGGCACCGATCCGGTCAGGAGTTCCTCCGCTCGCTCGGTCTGGAAGAAGGCGCTCTGGGTGGCGAGAACTTCATAAGTGGCGTATTCGATCCCGGCTCGAGCCAGATAGTAGGACTGCTTCTGCTCCACCACGTTGCGCGCCGCGTCGACCTCGGTTCGGATCGACGCGGAAAAGGAGAGGGCCAGCATGCTGATCGCCAGCACGACCCACAGCACGACCACAAGGACGGCACCCCTCTCCGCTTGCCGCATACTCATTGCTGATGCGTCCGACGGCAAAAAGTCTACCCGTGCCCTTCGCATCTAATTCCTCGCGCCCAGAAGGCCGGTCACCGGCCCGGCAACGCCGAACGCATTTGCGTTGACGGATATGAAAATATACTCGGAGTCGAAGTTGATCCGAATCGCCTGAGGCACGGAGGCCATCTCGGCGCCGGACCACGACTGGTACCAACTGTAGATTCGCGTCTGGGAGTCCCACCCGTAGTATTGGAACTCAAGCAGATCGATGTCCTCGACCAACGGCAGCGGCTTTCCCCTCGGCAGCGACACCATGGCCCGGAAGCTGTCCTCCCCGGTGAAGGGCGCCTCCATCAGCCCCAGGTAGAAGTCGCCGTACTCGTCTTGGGCCAGCCCATAGCGAACGATCGTCAATCCGGGGCTCTCATGCAGGATCAGGGGCGCCACCGTGATAAAGACGACGAAGTCGGGCTCGCCGTAGAACAGCGGAACCTGCGACGCCGCCAACTGCGCGATCGGGTCGGCGCCCTCCCGATAGGGGTCCTCCGTCAGCACGAACCCGGCGCTCGGTCTCAGGGGAAACAGCGAGCCCACCTGCCGCTTGACCTGATCGAACAACACGCGTCGTGTGGCCTGCTCCTCAATTCGAGTCTGGCTCCGGTCGTAGACGTTCACCGCCATCCGGAGGGAGGCAAACACCATCCCGGCCATGAGCGCCAGGATAGTGAAGGCAATGACCAACTCCAGCAGGGTAAAACCGTTCTCACTGGGGCGCGGCGACCTCATCCGCCTACCTCCTCCCCCCGAACAGCTGTCGGATGGGATCGAGAGGCGGGCCCTCTCCCGGAGGCGGCTCCAGTGAAACGGCCTTCAGGCAGACCGCTCGATATCGCTTCCCGAACCGATCGTTCTTGAAGTGAATGTCGACCACCACACTCAACAGGTCCACTCGACTTTGGACGAGATCGAGCTCCAGACGATCCCGCGGCGGCTCCCAATAGTCGACGGTCGCCGTGTACCTGAACTCCTCATCCAAGTCGCCCGAAAGCTGGACGGGGGAGATCAGGTCCTGATCGCTCAGAATCTCGTTCATGACGTTCTCCGCATGGTTCATCGCTCCATGCGCCAGCTCGATTCGGCGCACGTTATTCAGGCCCCCGCTGAAGATCTGCAGGGCGACTCCCACACTGACCCCCAGCACGGCCACGGCCACGATGATTTCCAGGAGTGTGAACCCGCGATTTCTCAACCGTCTCTCTCCACGGTCTTCCGGAGCTTCCCGAAACCGGTGATCGGACTGACTTCGATTCCCACCTTCCTGCCGCTCTCGTGGACCAGGGCGATGAACCCCCCGGAGCTTCTCCCGCTGGGGTAGAAGCTGATCACTGCGGGCAGGGTCTCCCCGTCGGCGAAGGCGATGCCCCGGGGCAGGGAGACGTTGCCCAGAACCCGCTCGAACTCGTCGGTCAACGAATACTCGTAGGGGGCGCCCGGAGCCTCCGGCGCCCGGAGGATGATCCGATGAACCCTCTGCTCGGCCACCGCCGAGGACCGGGCCCGCCGCATGTGCGTGATCAGGTCCCGCGTGGTCGTCTCCAGCCGCAACCCCTCCAGTCCGCTCGAGAAGGACGGCATGACGACGACCGCCGCCGCCCCGAGCAGGATCAGAACCACCAGGAGTTCCAGCAGGCTGAATCCCGGAGGCCTACCAGGAAGTAATGTCCGCGTCGTCGCCCTCGCCGCCCTCGCGGCCGTCGGCGCCAAGACTGTAGAGATCATAATCCCCATACGTTCCGGGGGAGCGGTAGTGATACTCACGTCCCCATGGATCCTTCGGAAGCGTCATTCTGTCGAGATACGGCCCCGACCAGTTGTCCAACCCGGGATTCCGCAACAGGGCATCCAGACCTTCCGAGGTGCTCGGATAACGGCCCACGTCGAACCGGAAGAGACCCAGCGCTCCCTCCAGTTGGTTGATCTGCAGCTTGGCGATCTCCGTCTTGCCTCGTCCCAGGCGGTCCATAACCCGGGGGCCCACCACCGTGGCGAGCAGACCGAGGATGACCAGAACAACGATCAACTCGATAAGGGAGAAACCTCGATAACGTCTAGCCTTTCTCTCCTGTCTCATTTCGCCTGCCTTTTTGGACTGCCTCATAGAGGCACATCACTGATACTGAATATCGAGTAGAGCATGGATACCACCATCAGACCGATCAGGAGGCCCATGACCAGGATGATGATCGGTTCGAACAGGGCAATCAGCCGTTTAATGGAATTTCTCAGCTCTCGGTCATAAGTATCCGCGATCTGGAGCAGCATGTCGTCGAGTCGGCCCGTTTCCTCGCCCACTTCCAAGAGGTGGACGGCGAAGAGAGGGAACACCTCCGCCTCCTTCATCGGCCTGGCCAACCCTTCGCCCTTCTTCACTCCCGAAATGACCCCGTCCATGGCCGACGAGATAACCCGGTTCGACACCACGTCGCGTACGATGTTGATCGACTGGATGAGCGGCACCGCGCTCCGTAGCAGCGTCCCGAGCGTCCGAGCGAAGCGGCTCACCTCCATCCGCTGCAACAGGGTCCCCAACAGGGGCAGGCCCAGCAGTCTTCGGTCCCAGCTCAGTCGGCCCTCGACGGTTCCCAAATTCCGCTTCCACATGATGATGATGCCTAGGAAAGCGGCAAGTATCAGCCACCAGTATCCGGTGATGACGGAGCTCAGGGCCAGCATGACCTGCATGGGCAGGGGGATGGGCGCCCCGGCGTTCTCAAAGATGGCGGCGAACTTGGGGATGACGAAGGCGATCATGACGATGATCGAACCGCTGGCGACGACCGCCAGAATCGCCGGATAGATCAGGGAGGAGACGAAGTAGTTCCGCAGCTCCTCGACATTTTCCAGGTACTCGGTGACGCGGAGCAGAATACTGTCCAGCGAGCCGCTGATCTCTCCCGCCCGCAACATGCTCACATAGAGCTTCGGGAAAACCTGGGGATACGCCGCCATGCTCTCGGAGAGGGATTTCCCTCCCTTGATCTCCCGAAGCAGCTCCTTAACGATCTCACGCAGATAGGTGTTTTCGGTGAGGTCGGACAGGATCGTCAAGCTTCGGTCCAAGGGAAGGCCGGCCTTCAGCAGGGCGGCCAACTCCTGCGTAAACAGCAGCAGATCGCCGCGGGGAACCCTCCTCCGCTGCCACGGCAGCTTCAGCTCCAGGCCAAAGATTCCCTCCTCGTCGGGGGAAAAGACCTTGATTGGAAGCTGGCCCTGCTCTTCGAGGCGCGCGAGGGCCACCGTCTTGTCGGCCGCCTCCAAAGTCCCCTCGCTGATCCGCCCGTCGGGGCTTACCGCTCTGTACTGAAAGAATGGCATCGCTTTTTCGATTCCGTTCGCCGAGGGCCGGGCTGCCCCGCGTCCCTAACGATCCTGGGTTACTCGCATCACCTCCGAGATCGTGGTCACTCCCGCCCGCACCTTTTCGAATCCGTCCAGCCTGAGGGTCACCATTCCGTTCTGGATGGCGGTCTTGCGCAAGTGATTGGCATCCGCGTTGGTGATGGTCAGGCGCCGGACATCGTCGTCCATCACCATCAGCTCGTAGATTCCCAGTCGACCGCGGTATCCTGTGTTGCTGCATTCCCGGCAACCCCGCCCTTCGAAAAGGCTTCCCTCCCAATCGTCGAGGAAACCGATCTCCCGAAGATACTGGCGGTCCATGTCGATCTCCTCCCTGCAGTGGGGGCAGATGACCCGTACCAGGCGTTGCGCCAGCACTCCCAGAACCGAGGAGGCGATCAGGTAGTCCTCGGCGCCCATGTCCACGAGGCGGGCGATGGCGCTGGGCGCATCGTTGGTATGCAGGGTGCTGAAGACCAGATGGCCCGTCAAAGCGGCCCGGATTCCGATCGACGCCGTCTCCAGATCGCGCATCTCACCCACCATGATCACGTCCGGATCCTGCCGAACGATCGACCTGAGCCCCGCCGCGAAAGTGAGCCCGATCTGCGGGTTGACATGGATCTGGTTGATCCCGTTGATCTGGTACTCGACCGGATCCTCGATCGTAATGATCTTCTT
>CAYRCA010000053.1:0-5542 GCA_964422565.1 uncultured Acidobacteriota bacterium
TGGCGGCCGGCAAGCACGTCTACTGCGAGAAGCCAACCGCGATGAACACGGCCGACGCGCTCGAGCTTTACCGGGTCGCCTCGGCCGCGGGCGTCAAACACGGTGTGGTCCAGGACAAGCTGTGGCTGCCCGGGTTCCGAAAGCTGAAAGCCCTCCTGGACACTGGATTTCCGGGCGAACTGGTGGCGGTTCGGGGCGAGTTCGGATACTGGGTGTTCGACGGGGAGAAGATCCCTTGCCAGCGCCCGTCCTGGAACTATCGCCGAGAGGACGGCGGCGGGCTGATCAACGACATGTTTCCCCACTGGCGTTACCTTCTGGACGGGCTCTTCGGGGGGGTCTCCTCGGTGTTCTGTGTCGGGGCGACTCACATCCGCCGTCGGTGGGACGAGGAGGGACGCCCTTACGACTGCACGGCCGACGACGCGGCCTACGCCACCTTCCGGCTGAACGGAGGAGCGATCGCCCATTTCAACTCCTCCTGGGTCGTCCGGGTGCGCCGGGACGATCTCTTCACCATTCAGGTCGACGGCGCGAGGGGCTCGGCGGTGGCGGGGCTGAGGGACTGCTGGATCCAGCCGCTCGATGCGACTCCCCGTCCCGTGTGGAACCCGGATCTGGACGCGCCGGCGGACTACTTCCTCGACTGGATGAAGGTGCCCGATCGGCGGGCTTTCGGGAACGCCTTCCGAAGCCAATGGGAGCTTTTTCTTCGACATGTCGTTGCGGGCGACCCCTTCCCCTGGGACCTCCTGGAGGGCGCCAAGGGGGTCCAGTTGGCCGAGAAGGGATTCGAATCCTGGGAGAAAGGGGCTTGGGTCGAGATCCCGCCGCTGTCCTGATTCCCCGTCGGTTCTTGTCGGGGCGCCGGCTTGTCGGGCGGGTTCGCCCGGGGGCTTCCCCTCGGGGTCTTTTTGCTAAAATTAGCTCTTTCGAGGGGGTTGAACCATGGGGAAGAGGATTGGGATTCTGACCGGCGGTGGCGATGTTCCGGGCCTGAATCCGTGCATCCGGGCGGTGGTTGTTCGAGCCACGGACGACGGTGACGAGGTTGTAGGCATCAAGCGGGGATGGGCCGGCCTCCTCCATATCGACCCCGACCAGAAGGAATCCGTCGCCGAGCACACTCTCCCGCTGACCCGGGATGTGGTCCGGACGGTCGCCCGAACGGGAGGGACCTTTCTTCACACCTCCCGGACGAATCCGTCGAGCGTGCGCCGGGACCTGGTGCCGCTCTCCCAGCGCTCCACTCCCGAGTACGAGTCTGGACGGGACCGCATCGACTGCACTCCCCACGTTCTCCGGGTCTTGGACAAGCTGGGGATCGACGCTCTGATCGTGATCGGCGGCGACGGGACCCTGGGCTACGGCCATCGGATGCAAAAGGAGGGGGTGAGGGTCGTCGGTGTGCCGAAGACCATGGACAACGACGTCATCGGCACCGAATACTGCATTGGGTTCTCCACAGCCGTGAGCCGGAGTGTGGAATATATCACCCAGTTGCGGACCTCGATCGGGTCGCACGAGCGGATCGGGGTGGTGGAGTTGTTCGGTCGGAGTTCCGGTGAGACGTCCCTGATGGCGGCTTACCTTGCCGGGGTTGATCGGGCCATTATCAGCGAGGTTCCCTTCGATCCCGAGCGGCTGGCCCGGTTCCTGGCGGCGGATCAGGAACAGAGTCCCAGCCGTTACGCGGTCATGACGATCTCGGAGGGCGCCCGGATGATCGGGGACGAGGTGCTGGCCTCGGGAACGGCCGATGCCCATGGGCACCGCAGGCTGGGCGGAATCGGCAGCGTGATCGCCGAAGAGCTCTATCGGCGGACGAACCAAGAGATCATCTACCAGCAGCTCGGGTATCTGATGCGGAGCGGGGCTCCCGACTCCTTGGACCGAATGGTTTCGGCCAACTTCGGCAACCTGGCGATCGACCTGATCCAGCAGGGTATGACGGGCCGCCTGGTGGTCCTGCGCGAGGGGCGGTACGGCCACGAGGATCTCGACATCGTGGCCCAGGGAGTGAAGCGCGTCGACGTCGACACCTTCTACGACATCGACGAGTACGTCCCCAAAGTCACCAACGTGCTGGGGAAACCCATGTTTCTGTACTGAGTTCTTATGCCGACGGTGGTTGGCCCGCAGGGAACGTGGCTCCGGGGCTGGGGGTTGGGTTGAGCCGTCTGCCCCGTCCGACTTGTCGGACAGCCCGAGCGAGGCTATTCAACCCCCAACCTCTTCAACCCTCAACCCCCGCCCCTCAGAAAGAGTACTTGACGGCCAATTCGATCTCACGGGCCCGGCCGGCGCCGAAAATCATCCCGAAGACCGAACTGTCGAGCTGCGCGTTGGGTCGGTGAAAGTTGACGTGGTTGAACGCGTTGAAGAATTCGACCCGGAACTCCAGAGTGTCCCCGTCCGAAAACCGCGTGCGCTTGATGACGCTGATGTCCCAGGTCTGATGGCCGGGACCGAGCAGCACGTTTCTGCCGGACGTCCCAAAACCGTCCGAAGACGGGGCCGCAAAGGCGGAAGTGTCGAACCACCGGTCCACACTTCGACTGCTCGAGTCGAGCGCCCCCGAGCCGACCCGATCGGGCCGATCCCCGTAGACCCCGTCGTTGTTCGGGTCCCCGGGCACGGTGACGGTGAAGGGTCGCCCGTCCTCAATCTCCGTGACCCCGGACAGGCGCCAGCCGTCCAGGGCCCAGTTCACCCAACCCGACGCGCCCTCGAAGAGACGGAACGACGACAGAGGCAAGTCGATAATGTAGTTGAGAAAGAACCTCTTTCGCGGCACCCAGCCGGCGGTGGCGCGCTCCGCCCGCAGGTCGCGCGGATTCTGCGGCTCTCCTCCCCAGAAACCGTCGTCCAGAAAACGGTTCCAGGCGAATCCGGAACGCATCGACATGCCGTCCGACATCCGCCGCTCCGCCGCCAGATCCAGGGTATGTCCCGAGTAGCTTCCGCCACTGCCGACAATCTCGAAGCGGCCGAACTCCGGATTGGGCCGCCGGGGTTGAATGGGGCCTTCCCCAGGAGTCGGCACATTGCCGGGGATCACCCGCGTCATGTTGGTGCCCTTGCGTCCGGCGTAAGCCAGTTCGAGGTTCCAGTTCCGGGAGAGGTCGTTGTCCACCGCCAGCCGCCAGAACTGCGTGTAGGGATTTCGGATATGCGGATCGATCCCCCGGACCGTCAATTCGGGGACGGCGGCGGCGCCGAATGGGTCCTCCAACGTGATTGCCGGATGTTCAGGGGGAGACTCCACGCTCTCCACGTAATAGAAGGGATAGTTCCGGCTCAGGGACTCGACGTAGTACCACTCGTCGAGGGAGCCGTGCCGCAGGGAGTAGGTCGCCCGGACTACGGTTCGGTTGCTTCCCAGGGGACTGAAGGCGACCCCAAGCCTGGGAGACCAGTCGTTGCGGTCCGGGAAGATCAGGGTACCGTCGACCGCGCGATCGAAGCCGAGCTCATCCGCCCGCCGGGAGCCCGCGACGATCATCTCGCCGTCGGCCGGAGGCTCGAGCAGGAGAGGAAAGAAGGTAGAGACATTCTCGTGAACGGAGCGATAGGGAGGGCTGAGCTGGTAGTTGACGCCGTAACTGAATTCCAGGTTCGGGAGGATCTTCCATTGGTCGCGGAAAAAGAGCTCCCACTGTTGTCGCCGCAGATCGGCCCGGTCGGGACCGATCCCCCGGTAAGCCGCATCCGGGATGCCCAGGAGGAAGTCCGCAAAGGAATCGCCCGAGAAGAGCCCCGAAAAGACGAACCGCCCCCGGTGCAGACCGTCGGAGCGGTAGTTGTTCAGTTGCCTCGAGGTGAACTCCAGACCGCCCCGAAGCGTGTGGCTCTTGTGCACGTACGTGAAGGAGGACTCAAGGGAAGCGCGGTTTCGGACCAGAGTGCCCGGCGAGTTCCGATCTCCGAAGTTGGTGTAGCCGGTGAAGCTGAAGTCGGGGTAGCCTTCCTCAACCGGGTCGTACAGGACCAGTCCCTCGATTCCCAGCGAATCCAGCAGCCCCACGCGGCCCGAGTTGTTGGAGAGGGAGTAGCTGCGGTTCCGGCCCGCCGAGACCCTTGCGTAGATCAGAAACTTCTCGGTCAACGCCCGGTTGTGGGTCAGAGACATCTGCTGGTGTCGCTCGTGCCGCCACGAGTTAAAGGTGGGAAGCCGATGCACCACCCCCCTCTCGACTCCTGTGTAATAGTATTCACCGACGAGGGAGGCATTGTTCCGGAGTTCGTAGTCTGTCCGGAGGTTGAAGTGATTCTGATTCTGGATCCGGGGATCGTTGTTGACGAAGTTGCGGTCCGGGTCGTCCCGATTCGGGGCTGGAATCACGTGCAGAATCCGCCTTGCCGCCGGACTCATGCGCGACTCGGGGATGCGGTTGCCCGGAAACGGCTCGCCGCTGAGGGGATCGACGATTTCCAGGTTCAGGGCGGAGAAGTCGCCCGATTGCATGGCCGGAGTCGGCAGGTGGGATAGCAGGGTCGAGCCCTCGACGATGCGCAGTCCGTCGTAACTCGCCTGCAGGTTCAGTCCGGGGGTCAGCGCCGTGCCGATGGTGCCGCCGAACTGATTCCTCCGGTATCGAGGCAGCGGTTCGCCCGGCGGATCGAAGAAGTTGCGGGCGTCGAGTTTGTCGTTGCGGTGGAACTCGTAGAGCGAACCGTGCACGCGACCCCGTTTCCGTTCCGGAAAGGGGTTGATCAGCTCGGCGAGTCTCTGATCCACATCCGGGTCCCAGCCCACCTGAAACTCCGCGATCGCGGTCAGGGAGGGGTCTTCGGCCGGTAGAGGGCGGAGTTCGATGTCCCTCAGTTGCGCTTCCCCGCCCACGCTCAGCCGGGTGAGGAAGACCGTGCCGTTCGGCTTGCGGCTGAAGACCGAGTACTCTCCCGGCGGAAGTTGAAGCTGGAACTGGCCCTCCCCGTCGGTCTGAATGGCGACCTCCTCCTCGGTGTTCAGATTGAGGAAGATGATGGACGCCTCGCGCCAGATCGACCCCCGACCATCGTAGACGACCCCCTCGACGATCGCCGCCGGACTCGACGCCTGCAACAGCCCCACAACAATCGTGGCCAGACCCGCCTCTCTCAGTCCCCTCATAGCTCCAGCCGCCCGTTGACCCTCATATCCGCCACGGAGAATCGGGTTCTCAGCCGAGATCCCGAACCCGGGGTCTCGAACTCGAATACAATCTCTCTATCGTCGGAATTCGCCACCGGAATACCTTCGATCTGCCTTGGAAAGACGAACCTGGCGCCCACGGCGGCGTCTATCGCGGGGAAGTAGGCGTGCAACTGGACGCGGGGAAACCGCTCCGTCGACAAATAAGCCCGGTTCCTGATCGTCTGGGTGGTCTGTCCCTCAAAGAATCGGTCCACGCGGGCTTGTTCCCGCGGATCGTTGGAGCGAAATGTGATCGCCACGACGATCCATCTGTCCACGTCCAGATTGACGAGCTTGTCGATTTGGAGCGAAATGTGATCGCCACGACGATCCATCTGGCCACGTCCAGATTGACGAGCTTGT
>CAYRCA010000053.1:5552-13901 GCA_964422565.1 uncultured Acidobacteriota bacterium
GGGAGACTCCCCCATTTGCGCGGCGGTCGACTGGATCTCCCGATCGATTTCCTCCCGCTCCTCCTCCCGCAACTCATCGTAGCCCATGCGAATCTGCCGGATCCGGGCGTAGGCTTGCCGAATTGGAGCGGCCGAAAGCAACCGCACGAAGTAGGTGTTGTAGATTTCCTTCTCACCCTGGACTCCGCTGCCGATTCCACCGACGACCCGCGTGAACGTCGCCTGAGTCGCCCAGGACGACCGGTTGAGGACTCCGACCGCGTCCTCCAGGGTCCACGAGCGGTAGGAATCCCCTGCGGCAAACACTGCGGCCGTGAGGGTCCAAACTCCAATTAGCCAGAACGCCGAGCGAAGGCACATCTCTGAGAGCATCGTCCGAATTTTCCGTGGGACGCGCGCCGTCCCCTATGCATTCTAACCCGTCCGGCCGACGCCTGTCTTCCCCCGTCGGCCCTCCCGGCGAGCGTTCTTCGAGGGTATGCCATAATGGTTGGAGGATCCGGGTCGAGACGAGGCGCCTTCAGATCGTGCGGCAGGAGCAGGTCACCATGTCCCCCAAGCCAACCGTGAAATCCGCTAGAGGGCCACGGTTGGCAGGTGTTTGGCTAGCTCTATTAAGAATTTCAATCGGGATATGTCTGACGCCGGCCGTCCTATACTCTCAGTCGGCCGACGAGTATCGTGTCCAGATCAACTCTCTGGTGGAGGACGGCCGATTCGCGGCGGCTCTGGAGTCCGGGCTGCGGGGGGTGCGGTCTCATCCCGACGACGCCGGCTTGACCGCGGCTGTCGGGGCCCTGGCGATCCGCATCGGAAAGGTGTCCCTGGGCGCCGAGTTGATCCGGCGGGCCCTCGACCGGGGGGTCGACGATCCCGCCCTGATCCTTCTGGTCGCCGATCTGAATCTCCGAATTGGGGAACCGGAGCGGGCCGTGGAGGCCCTTCGATCGTTGGAGAACCTGGGGGTCGTCAGCCCGGGGCTGGAGTATCGGCTTGCCGAGGCTTTGGCCATGGCGGGGGACGACGCGAGCGCCTTGGGGCACGCCCGGCGGGCGGTGGAACTGGACGCCGGCATTGTGCCGTACCGTCGTCTGCACGCGCTGCTCCTGGATCGGCTGGGTCGGGAAGAGGAGGCCGGTCGGGAGTTAAGCGCCGCTCTGCGCCTGGCGCCCGGAAAGACCGGCACCCTGCGTCATCTGGCGGATCGGGAGAAGCGCGGCGGACGTCCCGATCGCGCGCTTGAGTACCTGGAAATGGCGGCCGCCGAGGATCCCGAGAACCCTTTGTTTCATAGGGAGTTGTACGGTGTCTACCAGGCTCTCGGATGGACCGGGGAGGCGACCCGCGCCCGGCGGACGGCCGAGGATCTGGAGCACGCTTTCGAGACGTTGCGGACCGGGATCGAACTGGCCGCCGGAGGAGGACACGCCGAAGCGGCCGCCCGGCTTGAGGGCGTGGTCGAGCGGATGCCGCAGTTTCTCACCGGCGCCGCCTTTCTGGCCGCCCTGTACCGGAGGACCGGACGGGACGATAAGGCGCGCGACACCTACGAGCGAATCCTGTCGACGGATCCCGGCAGGGCCGATGTCCGTTCCGAGGTCGCCTGGCTCCACGTGGAGCGGGGTGAGATTGAGGAAGCGATCGAGCTTCTGGCGGCCTCTTCGGAAGAGAGCCCGGAGTTGAGTTTGTTGGAGGCGTACCGCAAGCAGTTGAGCGCCGACTGGGCGGGCGCCGTAGGCGACCTGGAAAGGGCGGCGCGCCTCTACCCCCTGGATGAGCGCATCATGCGGCAACTGAGTGTGAGCCTGGCCGCCGCGGGTCGGCCCGCGGAGGCGGCGGCCCATATTGAGAAAGCCTCTGGAGTGGGGCCGGTTGGGGCCGCCATCGAGGATGAGGCCCGGCGCATCCGGTTCATGCGGGCCCTGGAACTGGGGAGGCTGGGGGAATGGGAGGCGGCTTGCCGGGTTCTCGATGACCTGGTCGAGTCGGGGGAGCGGAGCGAGTTCCTGTTTCACCTGGGCTACTGTCTCCAGAACCTGGGCCGCTACGAGGAGGCCGCCCACCGGTTCCGGCGGGGTCTGGAGCTGCAGCCGGGCGCCGAATGGGCTCGGGTCAACCTGGCCTTCTGTGCCTACCATCTGGGGCTCTATGACGAAGCCTCCCGGCAGTGGGAGATCCTGGTGGAGGAGGAGCGGAAGCCGGAGCGCGTCTACCAACTGGGTCTGAGCCGTCTCCGGCAGTGGCGCCTTAAGGAGGGGTGGCGGCTGATCGCCGAGGCGGCCTCGCACGGCGTGCCCGCGGCCCGGCGGATGATGGCGGAGGCTAACCGGCCCTGAAAGCTCCGATCCGAAGCGCGAACTGACTATAATTAAGGTGTGCCGGCGAATCTGACCCCCGAATACCATGACGCCGAGGAGAGATTCAAGGCGGCGGTGACGGCCGAGGAGAAGGTGGCCGCCCTTGAGGCGATGCTCCGTGTGATCCCCAAGCACAAGGGGACGGAGAAGATGCAGGGGGACCTCAAGCGTCGCCTGTCCAAGGTTCGAAAGGAATTTCAGAAGGAGAAGGCTTCGGGAGGACCGAAGCGGCCCTTTTATTACATCGAGCGGGAGGGAATCGGCCGGGCGGCACTGTGCGGGCCTCCCAACGCCGGCAAGTCGGATATGCTATCCCGTCTGACCCACGCGCAGCCCGAGGTGGCCGATTATCCCTTTACAACCCGGTTTCCTCAGCCCGGCATGATGCGGTTCGAGGATGTCCAGATTCAGCTGGTGGACACCCCTCCCTTGGCGCCGGAAGTGCTTGAACCGTGGCAGGTGGCGCTGATCGAGCAGGCCGACCTGGCGGTCCTGTTGTTCGACGTGACGGACCTGGACCTGCTCGCTCAGACCGACTTCGTGCTGGACCTGTTCGAGAAGAGGGGCATCCGGTTGTTCCCGAAAGAAGAGAGCCGCGTTCTGGTCCTGGGAAACAAGATGGACCGAGCCGGCGCCCGGGACAACTTCGAGGCCTGGAGGGAGCTTTTCTCCGGCCGACTGGATCCGGAGGCGTTCTCGGTTCACATGGAGGAGGATCTCCTGCGGTTCCGGACCCACCTTTTCGAGATGCTGAAGGTGGTCCGAGTCTACACCAAGCCCCCCGGGGCCAAGCCGGACCGCGACCAGGCGCCTTTCGTGTTGAGGAAAGGCAGTACGGTCCTGGACGCGGCGGCGGCGATTCACAAGGACCTGGCCGACCGATTGAGGTTCGCCCGAATCTGGGGGGAAGGGAAGTTCGACGGTCAGATGGTGGAGAGGGACTACATCCTCCAGGACGGGGATCTGATAGAAGTTCACGCATGACGACGCCGACCGTTCCTCTCCCGTCGCGGACTCGGAGCCGCTTCCGCCCGGTCCTTGGACTGTTGAGGTTCTCCCTGCCCGCACTCCTCGTCGCAGTCGGGCTGTTGGAGGTTCCGTCTCAGTCTCTGTTTGCTCTGGTTGCCGAGGCCGACGGGGAGGGAAAGGGCGTCCCGCGTTTTGTCGACATCCACCCGCAGACTGGGATCGACTTCCTTCACGTTAACGGTCCCCCGGACCGAAAGGACTATATCTTCGAAGCCAAAGGCGGGGGGGTCGGTCTTTTCGACTACGACAACGACGGATGGCTAGATATCTTTATGGTCCAGGGCTCGACCCTGGAACTGGTCGGAACGGAGCGAAACCCGGGCAGCCGTCTGTACCGGAACCGCCGGGACGGCACCTTCGAGGACGTGACCGAGGGGGCCGGCATCAACTACCGACACTGGGGCATGGGGGTGACCTTCGGCGACTTCGACAATGACGGGTTTACCGATATCTACGAGACCCATCTGGGACCGAACGTTCTCTACCGGAACCGCGGAGACGGCACCTTCGCCAATGTGACCGCCTCGGCCGGTGTGGGTGAGCCCCGGTGGAGCACTTCGGCGGCCTTTGCGGATTTCGACAAGGACGGCTTCCTGGATCTCTATGTCGCCAACTACCTGGATTACGGTGTGGACAATCTGCCTCCTAGAAGCGACGTCTGCACCTATCTGGGCCGGGTAGTCATGTGCGGGCCGCGCGGTCTCGCGGGTGCGGCGGATATCCTGTACCGCAACAACGGGGACGGCACCTTCTCCGACGTGAGCGGGGAAACGGGCGCCGTCGACCGCGAGAGGTACTTCGGGCTGGGCGTGCTCTGGACGGATCTCGACAACGACGGGAATCTCGACATCTATGTGGCCAACGACGCCACGCCGAACCTGCTCTTCGTCAACGACGGACGGGGGCGTTTCGAGGAGATGGGCTTCCTCAGCGGCTTGGCGGTCAGCGGCGACGGTGCGATGCAGGCCAGCATGGGGATCGATGCCGCCGATTTCGACAACGACGGGCTGCTGGATGTTTTCGTCGCCCATTTCGCCAGTGACTTCAGCACCCTGTACCGCAATGAGGGAGACCTCATCTTCAAGGACGTGACCGGGGAGGCTGGAATCCAGGCTACGGAATGGCTGCTGGTCGCGTGGAGTTCCGCCTTCATCGATGTCAACCACAACGGATGGAAGGACCTTCTCCACGTCAACGGACACGTGTATCCGTTCCTGCTCGACGGACAGATGAAGGAAACTTACGGGCAGCCCGGTACTCTTTACCTGAACCAGAAGGACGGCACGTTTGTGGACGTCGGCCACCTGGCTGGCTCCGATTTCATGAAGCCGACGGTCAGCCGGGGCGCCGCTTTCGGCGATATCGACAACGACGGAGACATCGACGTTGTCGTGGCCAACCTGAACGATGTCCCCCAGGTCTTCAGGAACGACCGGACGGACCGGAATCAGTGGGTCATGTTCCATCTGGTCGACCGGCGGGATCATCGGGAGCAGCTCGGCGCCCGCATCGAGATCACCTGCGGGTCGTTGAGACAAGTGCGTGAGATCCGGCGCACCGTGGGAATCTATTCGGCGAGCGATCCCCGTGCCCATTTTGGCGCCGGCTCCTGCGAGACGCTGGACCGGGTGGAGGTCCGCTGGGTGGACGGAACGAAGTCGCGATTCGAGGGGGTCTCCACCGGCCGTCACTACGTCATCGACAAATCCGGCACACTGGAGGAAGAGGAGTTCGCCAAACCATGAGGCTGCATCGCTGGGCCGCGTCGATCGCCGTGTTGGGAGGCTCGCTTCGACTTCCGCTTGGCGTCGATCTCCTGGACACAACACCCGAGTTTGTCGAGATCACCCGCGAGGCGGGCATCGATTTCCTTCATATTCCTATTCCTGAACCGCGAGGGCGAGGGCTTTGTCAACGCATCCCACAGGCCGGGACCCGACTTTCTCAGGGGCCGGGCCGGGCGCGGCACCGCTTTCGCCGACTTCGACAACGACGGGGATACCGACTGCCTGGTGGCTTGAAATGATCTCACCGCGAAGAAGCGCAAGAGTTGACTTGGCTGGGCCATCGTTTCCGATTGCATTCCCGGCGTTCGCGGCGGTGAAGAAACACGGGCTGGAGTGATGTATCGAAAGCGACGTTTTTCCCTTCCGGTTGTCTGTTCGGTCCTCGCGATGGTTCCTTTCGCCTTCGACGCCCTCCGCGCGGAGGATCTGGAACAGCGACTGCCCCTGTTCCGGGAACGGAAGGACATCGGGCTTGATTTCATCCACGTCAACGGGCCCGCCGATCACAAGGACTACATTCCCGAAGCCAAGGGCGGGGGCATCGGCTTCCTGGACTTCGACGGCGACGGCTGGCTCGATATTTACGTCGTTCAGGGCTCGACGGTGGAGGGCTACCGGAGCGGGGACAATCCCCACGGGACGTTGTTTAGGAATCGGCGTGACGGCACTTTCGAGGACGTGACCGCGAGTGCGGGACTGACCCGCACCGGGTGGGGCATGGGAATCGGCGCGGGGGACTTCGACAACGACGGCCATGTCGATGTCTACCTCACCTACCTGGGTCCCAACGTTCTGTATCACAACCGCGGGGACGGCACCTTTCGGGATGTCACCGAGACGGCCGGCGTGGGCGACCCCCGCTGGAGCACCTCGGCCGCTTTCGGGGACTATGACCAAGACGGCTTCCTCGATCTGTATGTTGCCAACTACATCACCCTGGACATGGACAACCTGCCGTCCCGCAACTGCAGTCATCGGGGCAACATGGTGCTCTGCGGGCCTTCGGGGCTCGAGGGCGCCGCCGGCGTTCTGTACCGCAACAACGGGGACGGAACCTTCAGGGACGTCACCGAGGCGTCCGGCGCGGTCGACGCGGACCGCTACTACAGCCTCGGCGTCGTCTGGGCTGATCTGAACGACAACGGATTCCTCGATCTTCTGGTGGCGAACGACGCCACGCCGAACCTGCTCTTCGTCAACCGCGGCGACGGCACCTTCGAGGAGATGGGCTTTCTCAGCGGTCTGGCGGTCAACGCCGACGGCCTCGAGCAGGCGGGGATGGGCGTCGACGCGGCCGACTACACCAACGACGGGTTACTGGACGTCTTCATGACCCACTTCGCCCTGGAGTACAGCACGCTGTACGAGAATAAAGGCGATCTGCTGTTCGAGGACGTGACCGCTCAGGCGAAGATCGTCGAGCCGGAATGGCTGTTGGTCAGTTGGGGTACCCGCTTCGTCGATTTCGATCACGACGGTTGGAAGGACATCATCCACTCCAACGGCCACGTCTATCCCTACCTGATCACGGCCGGGCTCAGCGAGACCTACGCCCAGCCTAAGACGCTCTATCTGAACAACCGCGACGGGACGTTTCTGGATGTCAGCCGCGACGTGGGTCCCGACGTTCAGGTGCCCCGGGTGGGCCGCGGCGTGGCTTTCGGGGACTATGACAACGACGGAGCCATCGACTTCGCAGTGGCCAACATGAACGGATCGCCCGCCCTGTTCCGCAACGAACAGCGGAACCGGAACCACTGGGTGATGTTCCGGACGGTGGGGCGAAAGAGCAACCGGGACGGAATCGGCGCCCGGATCACGGTCACCACGGGCGATCTGCGGCAGATTTGGGAGATCAAGCGCACCCTGGGGATCTATTCGGTGAGCGATCCCCGGGCCCATTTCGGCCTGGGGGCGGCGGCGGCAATCGATAAGGTAACGGTGCGCTGGCCCGGCGGAACCCTCCAGGAGTTCGCCGACGTTCCCGCCGACCGCCACTACGTCATCGACGAGGAAGCCGGCCTGTCGCCCGAGGTGTTCAAGTGAGTCGGTGGTTGGAGGGCTTCGACGCACCGCTCCGCGGTTTCGTGGTTCCGTCGCCCCGGCCCAAGATTCACCGTTGTTCAGTTGCTCGACGCAAAGGGACGGCCTCCCATTGGGGCCCCACTTGCCCCAAGGCGGGATGTGAATGAACGCTCGTCTGACGAGGCTGATCTCGAGACAGGGGGTATGCAAATGCGAGTTCGATGGTTACGCGTCGGCGCCGTTTCGGCAATCCTGGCGATTCTGAGCTGGACCGCCGTCGGGGCCCAGACCAAGCTCCTGCGGTTCCCCGATATCCATGGAGACGAGGTCGTCTTCTGCTATGCCGGCGATATCTGGAGGGCCCCGGCGTCGGGTGGCACGGCCACCCGATTAACAGCGCACCCCGGTCAGGAACTGTTCCCCAAGTTTTCCCCGGACGGGCGCTGGATCGCCTTCACGGGCCAATACGACGGCGACGAGCAGGTTTACGTCGTGGCCCGCGAGGGGGGAATCCCCCGCCAGCTCACCTACTATCCCGCCCGGGGCCCCCTGGCTCCCCGCTGGGGCTACGACAACCAGGTCTATGGCTGGACGCCCGACGGGACGAAGATCCTGTTCCGCTCCCTGCGGGACGCCGACGGACTTCGGACCGAAACGGCCCTCTACACCGTTTCGATCGACGGCGGTCTCCCCGAGAAGCTGCCCATGCCGACGTCCGGGGCCGGGGGTTTCTCCCCCGATGGTTCCCGGATGGTCTACTCCCCCCTGTTCCGCGACTTCAGGACCTGGAAGCGCTACGAGGGCGGCTGGGCTCAGAACCTGTACACCTTCTCCCTGGACACCCATGAAACTCGGCCCGTCGCGCACTCGCGCCGAACCGAGCGCGATCCCATGTGGATCGGCGACCGCATCTACTTCGTATCCGATCGGGACGGTACGCTCAACATCTACTCCTACGATACCGACTCCGACTCGGTTCAGCAGCTGACCCATGAGACGGTTTGGGATGTCCGTTGGCCTTCCTCCGACAATCGGCACCGCATCGTTTTCGAGTTGAACGGGGAGTTGGAGGTCCTCGACGTCGATTCCGGCGATCGCGGTCGCCTTTCCATTTTTGTGCCCAACGACGGTTTGGCGATGAGACCCTCCCG
>CAYRCA010000054.1:0-7866 GCA_964422565.1 uncultured Acidobacteriota bacterium
TAGGCGAACGGAAGGTCCGGCGCATGAGTTACGCGGTGACCTTCCTCGTGGGCGGCCTGGTTACAGTCATGGCGACTCGAACCATCGATTTCCTCCAGTACATCGTGGTATTCACCAGTAGCGGATTCGCCTGCACTTTCCTGGCTCCGGTCGCCCTCGGGATCTACTGGCCGCGGATGACCCGGCAGGGGGCCTTATGGTCCGCCGCCGGCGGTCTGGTCACCGTTCTCCTCCTGTTCAGCCCCGTTCCGCTGGGAGGGATTCGGATCGATCTACTGGGCCTGCACCCGGTGATTTGGGGTTTGGCCGCCTCCTTCCTGCTGGGCGTGGTCGTGAGTCTCCTGACCGGACCGCCGCCCGAGCGCCTGGTCCGGCGATATTTTCACGCGGAACTCCATGCTTCGGAAGCCGACGTGAGGCGGTAAACGACCTCGCCTCTTGGCGGGTCACCCGGAGGGGTGTGCCCGGGATTTTTCGACAGACCAGTATCTTTATCAAGCCTCCCAGGCGCGGCGAAAGAAGTCGATCCAGTTGCCGTGCATGAAGTTCTCGATCTCGCGCGGCGAGTACCCCCGACGGTCGAGCGACACCGGGAGTCTTTGCAGGTCGGCTATGGTATTCAGATCCCGGGGGCACTGCTCGGCGCCGAAGCCTCCGTCCAGATCGGACCCGATCCCGACGTGGACCGCGTCCCCGGCGATCTGGCATACATGGTCGATGTGATCCGCGGCCGCCCCGATCGTGACCCGGGCCGGTTCCGTTTGGCCGCGGACCCAGTCGTGCTGCAGCATCCAGGCGTCGAAGGCCACTCCGATTACGGCGTCTCGGTCAATGAGGGCGCGGATTTGCTCGTCGGAGAGTTGCCGCTGCCCGGGAACCAGCGCCCGGCAGTTGTGGTGGCTGGCCAGCACCGGGCCACTGAATCCCCCCAGGGCCTCCTCGAAGGCCCTGTCCGAGAGGTGGGTGACGTCGAGGATAAACCCGAGATCCTGCATGCGTCGCAACAACTCGAGCCCGGGGGCGGTAAGTCCACCCTCCGTGCCGGTGCCGTGGCCGTACCGATTCGCGCCGTAGTGGACCGGACCGATGACCCGCAGCCCCCGATCCCACCAGTCGTCGAGATAGCCCGGGTCGGGTATGGCGTCGGCGCCCTCCATGCTGAGGATGCAGCCCGGCGACGCCTGGTCGGGCGCCGTCCGCCACGCGTCTAGGTTCGAATCGAGCTGTTCGAAGTCACCTATAACGCGGATGAGGCCCCGTTCGGCCAGGCTTTGGTAGTAGTCTGCCTGACGACGGGCTGCTTCGTGCGCGACGAGAGCGTCCTCGTAGGGCACAAAGGGAGGGTTGTCGTCCACCACCCGCCTGGCGAGAAAGGTGGCCAGACAGAATCCCACCTCGGCCTTCCTCAATTCGGGCAGCGAGACCGTGCTCCGCCCGCGCCCGGTTTGGGTGAGGTCACGCTCGGTTCGCCGGATCGCCTCGACCGGCAGGGTCAGGTCACGGTTCCACTCCAGGGCGTTCCACGCCAGATCGAGATGGGCGTCGAAAATCAACATGTTGTCCCATACCTTAGCCACCTCGTCGGTTCGATGCAACGGAAGGCCGGGATACACGGGATACACGGGATACGGGCGTCGATCTTCCCCCCGCCCGCTGTTCCCGGGCGACCGGGCCGGAAACCCGGCGCGCCGATCAACCGCCGGCGAACAGCAGCGAAACCGCCACCCCCCCGCGATCCCGATCGGGGCGAGGATGTGCGCCGCCGGTCGGAAGCATGTCGCCATCGCTCTCCGTGCCGCTCCTTTACCCGGTCTCCCATTCCTTCTTGATCTGTTCCAGTACGAAGTTCCGGTAGCCCGCTTCCGATCGCGCTCTTGACCGTATTGCCCCGAGTGGGAGTTCGGCGCGAGCGGCGGTTCGATGTCCCCCCGCTCTTCCCCACTTTCCGAAGAGCTGCTGGGCGAGCTTGCCGGCATCCCGCCGGAAGCCGGCGTTCCGCAGGATGACCACCAGGTTTTCTCCGCACTTTGCGGAGGCAATTGACCAGGTGGCTTCCGCGAGGTTAAGAAAGAAATCGGCTACCGACACCAGCGCATCGGGATTATTGAGACGCTCCATGTGTACAAACGCGACATTTTGATACAAGACCAGGTTGTCTATTCCCTGACGGAAGATACTGAGCGTCCTCTTCGTCATCTCCGAGGACTCGATCTTTCGAACCAGGTTGATGTTGGCGAACCTGTACAGGTAACGAAAGGCGTTGAGATCGTTCTGAATGACGGGTCGCACGAAATTGCCGGTATCGGTCTTGATGCCGTAGAAGAGAGCGGTGGCGAGACGCGGCGAGGGTTGGATCGCGGAGGCTCTCAGATACTCGGTCATTATCGTCGATACAGCTCCGTATTCCGGCCGAATGTCGATCAACCCGGCCTTGAAGTCGGCCTCCGCCGGGTGGTGATCGATGATGATGTCGAACGGCACGTCGCCGAACTGCTCGGCGTGATTAGGTTGTGAGTCGAGAAGCGCCCACTTCGTGTAGGCCGAGCTATCGATGCGTTTGAAGTGGCCCAGAGAGATCTTCAGGGACCGGATCAGGGCGACGTTGTCGGGCCGCTTGATATCGTTGATTCGGTAGATGCCGATGTTCTTTGCTCTCCTCCAGAAGAGCCTCTTGAGTGCGAGTGCGGCGGCAATAGCGTCGGGATCGGCCCGGATCAGGATTGCCAGGGAATCGTCGGTGGATACCTTCCCCCGCAACTGGTTGAGACGATCCGTTTTGGAGATTGACTTGGCGAACGGCCTCTCCATGACTTTCTTGTCCGTGCTGTCGCCGTTGTCCTGTATTGTTTTTGGCATTTCTTTGCCTCTTCGGTTCTCGTCTTGAATCGAGTTTGGTGGATTCGCCGTATCGCAACGCGAGGTTGCTGTGAGGTTGCTGCGTTTAGGTTCTAGGTTCTAGGCTATTGAGCAACACGGCGTTGCGAAGGAGATCGTCACATTTGGGACAGTCTACCAGAAGCGGAGCGGACCCTGTTCCTCCACGAGCTGTTCGATGGGGAGGGGCTCGACGATTTCTCGGGCCAGCCGCGGATTTCATCGCAGGATTGCGAGTGTCCTCGTTCGCCATGGCGGCCTGCCTCCGATAACGGTTTGCCGGCCGAATCGATCGAGCTCGGACAGTAACTCCGACCCCAACTCCGCGAGCGATTCGCCGGATTCTGCCGACCGGGGAGACGCAAGGGGTTCACGCACGCTTCGGGAGGCCCGCGGTCGCATCCGTCAAGCCCCTCTTTCGGGGGCGATCCGCCGGTGTTCGTCCGCGGGTCGGATTCGCCGGTCGTCGCCGTGCGACGCCGTCGAAACCCACGTCACCGCAGGTGCCAGGACGGGGTGTGACGGCGGATCCTGATATTCCGAAACTCCGCCGGGACTCCCTCGGACTGCAGGCAGATGTAGCCTACCGAGGGCTCCGCCTTCTCGGCGATCCCGACCAGCTTTCCGTTGAGAACCGTGGCCACCCGGCCTTCTTCGGAATAGACCTCGAACACGTTCCATTCCCCGGGTGGGTTCGCGGCCGCCTGGATCATCTCGCCGCCGGTGAGAGTGGCGCCGCGAATCGGAAAGATCCTGCCCATGTGCGCTTGGTAGAGCTGGGCTTCGATGCCCTTCGGCCAGACGTCGTCCCTCTGCACGTGAATCAGGACCCCGCTGTTACCCTCGCGCTCGAAGCGAACTTCGACATGGAAGACGTAATTATCGTAGACGTCCGTCGTGCGGACATAGCCGTTCGGGGAACCAGTGGTCTTCAGAAGGCCGCCCTCGACATAGAACGTCGTCTGCTGATCCGTCTCCTGTTCCCGGTATCGCTTGAACTCGCTCTCCCCGGTTCTCAGGACCGGTATCCAGCCCGTCAGATCCGTCCCGTTGAAAAGGTCCGTCCAACCCTCGTCGAACCGGACGCCGGGATCCCGGTAGTCGCTGGTGCGCTGGGCCATCCCCGCGCCGACGAAGGACGTCAGCACCACGGCAAGAAGAACCCGATCGTATCGTCTCATCTCCTAACCTCCTGAAGTGGTCTCTCCCGTTTCGGGGTGGCCCGGTGTCCGGAAGGCCCAGGGCGTCAAGACTTTTTCGACGTCTGGACCTGCACGTTGACGGTCTGCTCGACCTTCTTGCTCTGGCACTTGGGGCAGCGGAAGCCCTTTCGGGTCGCTGTCTCGTATTCGCGGATCGTCAGGATCTCGTTGAACATCCTCCCGCATTTCAGGCATTTAAACTCATAGTGCGGCATGGGTTCCTCCTTTCACGGCCTCGGTGTTTCAGTCGTCGAGTCGGGCGGCGGGAACGACAGAATCTGGTCGGCGAGGAGGGATAGGTGAGCCGCGAATCACCCCCGAGCCGACTGTCTTTGTCGGCGCTCCCACAAGCCCGACGACCGCACCGCGCAACCCTGGAGCCCCGCCGGTGGCTGTCGACTTCGAGTCGTCAGACGCGTCCGGTGTGGATGACCATATCGGTGTGGCGGAGGTCGCATCGTGACTCCCCGGTCGACAAAAGACCGTCCTCAACCATCCTAAACTCTGATATTACTAGAATATATCGCGATTGAGGCCGTTTCAAGAGGCAGGGGGAGATTCGAATCTTTCAACAGGCGAACCAAGCCTTTGGCTGCGTGCCTCCAGTGGAAGCAAGGAACGGCGGCCGCGAGTCGGCATATCCGGCCCCCGATCGTCGGATCGAACCATGCCGCGAACACAACCCTCCGCCCCGCTCCGGACGTTTCAGGGGCGGGGCGGGGAACCTTGCGAATCAAGCGGAAGCCGCGTGTTCCCGCTTCGGGAAGCTCAGTATTCCCGATCTTTGACGCCCGGTTCGGGGAAGGGATATCGGCCCGTGGCATCCGCCTGCAGCGGCGCGGGGGAATCCTCCGTCAGCTTGTCCACATCGGGCGCGAACTCGTGGTCGCTGTTGAGGATCTGATCGTAGGTGACGAGCTGGCCCGTATGGGCCGCCATCCGACCCATGGAGGTCACCAGACTGGCCTCGGCACCCCTTCGCGCCTCGTTAAACGGTTTGTCCTGTCGGATCGCGTCGACGAGATTGTCGATTTCGAGCTGGTAGGGATTCGGCTCGGGCTGCGGGTACTCCCACACGAGATCCGCTTCATTGTCGATATTCTGCGTCTTGTAGATCCGGCATCGGGCCGGGGTGTGCGACGAGGTTGAGATGACGGCCGAACCCTTGGTTCCGTGGGCGTAGCTGGCGAACTCGCTGTAGCAGCCGTCGATACATCTGCCCTTCATGAGAAGGGTTGTATCGTCGGCGAAAGTGTATTCCACCGAGTAGCTGTCGAAATTCTGGTCCACGTAATCGCCGCGATTGTGCCGGCCACCCATTCCTTGGGCCTTGATCGGCCAGGCCTCCTTCATCCAGCAGCATTCGTCGATGTTGTGGATGTAAAAGTCGCTGTACGCTCCGCCGCTGGCCCAGAGGAAGCTGTGGAACCGTTCGATCTGATAAAGCAGCTCGTTGGCCCCCGGAGGGACCGGAGGGGAGGAAAACCATCCGACCGGGCCGTGCATCCGGTAGGCGCGCAAACTCACGATGTCGCCGATTTGACCGTCTTGAATCCGCTTGAGGAGCGCGTGCCGGGCTTCGCAATGACGGCACATGAGGCCCACACCCACCTTGACATTCCTCGCCTCGGACACCTCGGCCAGCCTCAGCAGTCTGCGGGTACTCGGCCCGTCGACGGTGATCGGCTTCTCCATGAAGACGTTGACTCCTTTTTCGAGGGCGTAGCTGAAATGGGGCCAGCGAAACGCCGGCGGCGTCGCCATGAGCACCAAGTCTCCCGGCCTCAGGCAGTCGATCGCATCCTTGTAGGAGTTGATGCCCACGAACCGTCGCTCCTCCGGAACGTCGACCTGGGAAGCCTCGAACGGGGGAGGTTCGCCCCCCTCGCCGCCCTGCTCGAGCCGGTTCTGTAGGGCTTGGTAACTCCGGGCCACACGAGCTTCGAAGGTGTCCGACATGGCGACAAGCTTGATGGGGCCGTTCTTGACCGAGAGGGCGTTCACCGCCGCGCCGGTACCCCGGCCTCCGCATCCGACCAAGGCCACCTGAATCATGCTGCTTCCCTGGGCGTGGACCCGCGGAAAGAGAGCCGCCGCCAGAGCCGAACTGGAGGCGATTTTCCCGGTATCCTTCAAAAAACCGCGACGTGACTTTTCCTTACCCTTGGTCGTGCTCATAAAACCTCCCTCGACAACTGGTGTGCTGCTCCGATCCCCGTTCGAAACCTCTCCGAGGCTCCAGGGCCATTCGATTATAGTCTCCGTTTTCCGGTTCCACAAACCAAAGGGGGCCAAAGGGGGGTCAGACTCAAAAAAGATCGGCTCGGTACGGGCGGAAACAGAGGGCAAAGCCGGGCAGTGGGGCCGGGACGGTTGCTGGTGAGTCGAAGATCCGCCGAGATGAAGATCAACACCCACTGGAACTGCGAAGCAGAAAACCTCGACGGATCCGTTTTGAGCAGGTACCCGCCTTGATCTTGAGCCGCTTCGAGTCACCGGCAAACCGTCCGGCTTCTCCGGGGTGGATTGTCAGCAATCGCCGTGCCAGAGTCGCCGATCGGGGAAAACGCGAGGCCCGGACGCGCGACACCTGTGCAGGTTGGGTTAAATCGCTCAGGCGATTGGATCAAACCGCCCGGAAAAGGCCGGCCTGGTCGACCGAGGCACCGAGCAAACCGAGGCGACAAAACTTGACCGGCGCCCGCGCCCCGAATAGACTCCCCAATCAGCACCGCCGCCTCCTTGAGATCGATGAGAATCGCCGACGTCCATTGCCACTTCTTTTCTCCCCGGTTTTTCAGGGACCTCTATCGCCAGAGGACGGAGACCGACGCCGGGGATTGGATGGGGGAGATGCGACGGCTGCTGGGCTGGGAGATACCGGGAGGCGTCGAGGAACTGGCCCGGCGTTGGGTTGAGGAGTTGGATCGCCGCGGAGTCTCCCGTGCGGCGATCATTGCTAGTATTCCCGGCGATGAGGAGTCCGTGAGCGAGGCGGTTTCCCTGTTTCCCGACCGGTTCGTCGGCTTCTTCATGCTCGATCCGCGCCCATCGGAGGCTGGGAGCCGGGTGGCGCGCGCCGTCCGCGAACTGGGGCTTCGGTGTGTTTGCCTGTTTCCCGCCATGCACGGGTATTCCCTGAAGGACTCCTGTATCGACCCCGTGCTTCAGGTACTCGAGGATTCGCCGGGGGCCGCCCTTTTCGTGCACTGCGGGGCGCTGTCGGTGGGGGTTCGGGGTAAGCTGGGTCTTCCCAGCCGGTTCGACCTGACCCGTTCGAACCCGCTGGAGGTTCATTACGTCGCGGCTCGACGTCCACAGTTACCGATTATCGTTCCCCACTTTGGGGCCGGCTTCCTTCGCGAGACCCTGATGGCCGCCCACCTTTGTCCGAACATCCACCTCGACACCTCCAGTTCCAACGGCTGGATTCGATACCATCCGGGGCTGGACCTGAGGCGGGTGTTCGAGGTGGCGTTGGAGGTCGTTGGCCCTGATCGCCTCCTGTTCGGCACCGACTCCTCCTTCTTTCCCCGGGGCTGGCGGAGCGCGATTCTGGAGCGCCAGAGTGCGATCCTCGCGGAGATCGGCCTTGATGGTGAAGGGCGGGAGAAGATTCTGTCGGGGAACTTCGAGCGCCTGTTTCCCCTGTAGCCCGATTCGCTCGACCGTCGTCGCCGACCGATGTCGATCAGTCTCCAGGTCCCTCAGGAAGCTGCCGAAACCATTCCCCGGCCGCCTCGAGGTCACTTTCCACGAGGCTGTGGGAGGCTTGGCTCCATACATGAGT
>CAYRCA010000054.1:7876-13861 GCA_964422565.1 uncultured Acidobacteriota bacterium
TCCGCGCCCGCCTCGCGGCAGATTCGGGCGAGTCGCTCGGCGTTCTCCACGGGGACGAGGGGGTCGAGGCGCCCGCTGGCGAGCAGGATGCGCCGACCGGAAAGGTCGGGCGGCGACTTCGGAACAAGCGGAGTCATCGGCCGCAACAGAGCGGCGTGCGCCAAGATCTCAGGCCGCAATAGCAGGAGGGCGCCGGCGATATTGGCGCCGTTTGAGAAGCCCAGAGCGACCACCTTGCCGGCGTCGAGGGGGTAGCGATGGCGCGCCGTTTGGACGAAGTCGGCGAGTGCGTGCGTCTGCGTTTTCAAGTCTTCCTCGTCGAAAACGCCTTCCGCCAGCCGCCTGAAAAAGCGGGGCATGCCGTTCTCGCTCACCCTGCCGCGCGGAGAGAGTACATTGGCGCCCGGCGCCAAGCTCCGCGCGAGTGGGATGAGGTCCTCCTCGTCCGCGCCCGTGCCGTGCAGGGTCAACACGGTGAGATCCCTGGTGCCTTTAATGAAACGGTGGATGAAACCGGTGTCCGGGGTCGTCACGATCTACCCTTGGGCCGCATGCGCAGCGGGACGCGGGATCGGGGAGCTTCCAGGCTCGGGAGGGCCGCTTCGATCTCAGGGCGCCGGTCTTCCAGCCACGGCGGGAGTATCAACCCTTCACCCAGGTTGTTCAGATCCTCGTCGACGGTGAAGCCCGGCCCATCCGTTGCCAGCTCGAATAGAACTCCACCCGGCTCCAGGAAGTAGACCGATTTGAACCAGAACCGGTCGATCACTTCGGTGGGATTGCGGCCCGCCGCCGCGACACGCTCGCGCACGGCCAGTTCGGCCCCTTCATCCGGGACGCGCCACGCGACGTGGTGTATGCTGCCCGTACCCCAGCGGCCGCGCCTTTCGTCGGGAAGTTCGCGGATGTCCAGTTGCCTGCCCGAACCGCCGCCGGAGACGCCGAAGCGGTGCCAGCCGTCGTTGGAATCGAGCTTCTCAAAACCCATCACCTCTGTCAGGAAGTCGGCGCTGGCGCTCAGGCTCCGCTGCCAGAGCCGCGCGGCGTGCAGGCCGCGGATTTGTCTGTCCGGCGGGACAGGACTCCTATCCCAGGGTGTGAAGGGCCGCGGATCGGAGGTTTCGACAAGAGCGACCTCAAGCCCGTGAGGGTCGCTGAAGGGGAGCGTTCGCTCGCCGAAACGCGTCTCCAGGTCGCCCAGGCCGACGCCGTGGCGCTCCAGGCGGTCGGACCAGAAATCCAGGGTTTCCGGCGGCACGGCCAGAAGCAACTCGACCGTGAGCCCGACACCCTTTCGCCCCGGGACGCCCCCGGTCCAGGGAAAGAAGGTCAGGTCGGTGCCGGGGCGTCCCTCGGCGTCCGCATAGAAGAGGTGGTACGTCTTGGGATCGTCTTGGTTGACACTCTTCTTGACCAGACGCATGCCCAGCAGGCCGACGTAGAAGTCCAGGTTTTCCTGGGGATTGCCGGCGATGCATGTAATGTGGTGAATCCCGTGGATCTTGCTCATCTTTCCCTGTTCTCCCGAGCGGTTCGACTCGGTCCGGACTGGACGGATGCGGAGCGCCGATGGTTCCGGGGGACGGGAGGTCCGTCGCGGCTGCCTTCCATCATAACCCACTCCCGGTCCGGTTGTCGCCGCGCCGTCCCGATCCGATCGTCGGAACCCAACTGCCGCAAGGCGACTCTAAGTAAGATGTGATGTCTCCTGGACGTTCGCTTCCGGCGTGTCTCGGCCTCGCTCTTGCCGCCTTCTCCCAGCCCACGCCGATTCCGTCGGATCCGCCCGACTTCGTGGGCACCGTAATCCGCATCGAGAAAGGGGACTCGCCCGACTTCCTGGCCGAAGTTCTGGCGACCGGGGGGCGGTCCGTGCCTCCCGTCGGAGTGTCCGACGTCGTCATCAGGTTGGTCGCCGAAACGCGGATCCTCTCCGCGAGCGGTGAGGTCGTCGGTTTAGAGCATCTCGGGCCCGGTCGGCGAATTCGGGTGTGGTTCGGTCCCAAGGCGCTGCTCTCCTATCCCCCCCAGACGGTCGGCCGGGTCCTGGTGCTCGAGGCGCCTCCACCGCCCGAAACACCGCCCGGCGCCAGCGGTCGTCCGATCCGGGTGAGCGGCGGGGTGATGGAATCCAGGCTCGTCCACCGGGTGTCTCCGGTGTACCCCGACGAGGCGCAAAGGAGGGGTGTTGAGGGCGTCGTGTGGCTTCACGTGGAGACCGACGAGAACGGAAGGGTGACCCAAGTAAAACTCATCCAAGGGCATCCGCTGCTCGTGGAGTCCTCCATCGAGGCGGTTCGAGAATGGCGCTACCGGCCGGTCGAGATTGACGGAAGACGAGTGCCCGCGGCTTTTGCGGTGGAGGTTGAGTTTCGACTGGGTTCGTGATCCCGTTGCCGGGCGTGCGGGCTGGATCGCCTCGAAAGAGTCCGATCCCGCGCGTATGATGGGCCGGTGCTATGAAGTTCATCGGCTCCGTTCTCTCCACGTTCCTCAGCCAGCAGCAGATGCGCCGCAACATCGGCGCCCTCGTCAGGTACGTCCTTATTCTGGCGGGAGTCGTCACCCTCTTTTCCGTGCTGTTCCACGTCATCATGCTCCATTGGGAGGGAGAGCGGCATTCGTGGTTGACGGGCTTCTACTGGACGCTCACCGTCATGAGCACCCTGGGCTTCGGAGACATCACCTTCCACTCGGATTTGGGACGCGTCTTCAGCATTATGGTTCTTATGTCCGGCATCGTCCTCCTCCTGGTCGTGCTGCCGTTCACGTTCATCCGTTACTTCTACGCGCCCTGGCTCGAGGCCCAGTTGCGCCTGCGGGTCCCCCGCGAGGTGCCGTTCACTGTGCGGGACCATGTCGTCATCTGCCACTTCGACTCCATCGCGCAGGGTTTGGCCGACAGGCTGAGCGTGAGCGGTATCCCCAGCTTCGTGATCGAGCCGGATCCGGCGGTGGCCTCACGAATGCTCGAAGACGGAATCACGGCGGTGGCGGGAGATGTGGAGAGCCGAGGCACCTATGAGCGACTGGGCGTCGAGCGAGCCAGGTTTGTGGTGGCGAATCTCGGGGATACGGCGAACACCAACGTCACCCTGACTGTCCGAGAGGTCGCCCCCGACGTTCCGATTGCGGCCATCGCCGAGGAGGACGACTCGGTGGACATCCTGGAACTGAGCGGCTGCGACCACGTCCTGTCCCTGAAGCGGAGGCTCGGAGAGCACCTGGCCAATCGCATCAGCGGGGGTCGGGAGCGGGCTCACGTCATCGGACGTTTCAGGGACATCCTGATCGCCGAGTTGCCGGTTCACGGCACGCCCCTGGAGGGTAAGAAGATCCGGGAAGCAGGGTTACGGGAGAGCACCGGTATGAGCGTCGTGGGGATCTGGGAGCGGGGACGATTGCTGCCCGTTGATGCGCAGCGGATCATCTTGACTTCCAGTGTCTTGGTCATTGCGGGAACCCGAGACCAAATGAAACGCCTCGATCAGGTGATGGCGACCTACGCGACCGATCCCAATCCGATTCTGGTGATCGGTGGAGGCAAGGTGGGCTGCGCGGTGGCGGAGGCTCTCAGGCGCAAGGAGATCGGGGTCCACCTGATCGAACGGAACGAGAGATTGCACAAGCGCCTGGCTTACGTGGCCGATAAAGTCTTTATGGGAGACGCCGCCGACCGGAACGTTCTCATGACGGCGGGCCTGATCCGAACCCCCTCGGTGGTGCTCACCACCAACGACGATGCGATGAACATCTACCTGACCGTCTATTGTCGTCGACTGAATCCAGAGCTGCGAATAGTCAGCCGGGTGACCCACGAGCGGAACCTGGAAGCTGTGTACAGGGCGGGTGCGGATGTGGTCCTCAGCTACGCGTCGCTGGGGGTGGAACTTCTCTTTTCGCTGATCCAGGGTCGAGAGCCGATCATGCTCGGAGAAGGGTGGGATTTCTTCGCTACGGATGTACCCTCATCGCTGCGGTCGAAGACTCTGCTGGAGAGTGGGATCGGCGCCCGAACCGGCGTCATCGTCGTAGCCGTCGAGCGGAACGGAAAGGCCGTCACCAACCCGGTGGCCTCGACGAAGTTGACCGAGGGGAGCCAACTCATCATGCTGGGGACGAACGAGCAGCGGCAGGCTTTTCGGGAGACCTTCCGTTAGTGTGGATCGGTGCCTCTACCTCGGGTGTCTCGGCAAGCCGGGTGCCGTTCTTGACCGGGCGCGGGGTCCGAATCGGGGAACACCGGGTCCGGATATCCCGTCGAGCCGGTGGAATCGGGGAACCTGTGGGTCGTCGGCTTCATCCTATCCTTCATGTCGAAAACCATGAACGCCACAACGCAAGAGTCGGCCCCCGAACTTAGGTCCCTGGCGGCGGAGGTCGCCGAGGTTGAGCGCCGGTTCGAGAAACTGGTCGGAGGACTCCGGAAGGAAGTCCTGACTCAACGGCCCGACGCCGACGGTTGGTCTGCGGTCCAGTGCATCGATCACCTCAACGTCACGCTGCGGCGCTATCTTCCGGCCATTGAGGCCGCGATTCGCCAAGGCAGGCTGGAGAAACGCGTGTCGCCGGGGCCGTTTCCTCTGAGTTGGCTGGAGAGATGGTTCATCCGTCAGATCGAGCCTCCTGTCGGCCGGCGTTTCAAGGCTCCACCGTCTTTCCAGCCCGAGGAGTCCCCGTCTCCCTCCCAGGTCGATCGGGAGTTCAAGGACCTGCGGCGGCGCCTCCGGGAGGCCATGGGGGAGGCCCACGGACTGGACTTGCTCAAGCTGCGCGTATCTTCTCCGGCCTTTTCCTGGTTTCGGATCTCGTTGCACGCCGCCTTCGCCGTGATGATTGCCCACGATCGTCGCCATCTCGATCAGGCGGAAGGGGTTGTCGAACGGCTTGGGCGATGAACGCTCGCCGCTCGGGCGAACCCTCTGTAAATCTCGGGGCGATTCTTACCCGCAAGCCCCCGCTTCACTGAACGTTTACGCGCCTCAATCGGCGGTCATTGAAACGGCGGCGACCGTCGACTAAACTGGGGTTCGTTTTCATTCCAGTCAACCAACAAGTAGAGGAGAGCGACCGTGACAGAACAGGGGACCAGGATTTCCTTCAGCGGAGGCAAGATCCAAGTGCCGGACCAGCCCATCATACCCTTCATCGAGGGGGACGGGATCGGCGCCGACATCTGGAGCGCCAGCGTTCGTGTGCTGGATTCGGCGGTGGACAATGCCTACGGAGAAAAGAGGAGGATCGTCTGGAAAGAGATTTACGCTGGTGAAAAGGCAAAGAGTCGGTTCGGCGAATGGCTGCCCCAGGCGACGGTGGATGCCATCGCGGAGCATTGCGTGGCGATCAAGGGTCCGCTGACGACCCCCGTGGGCGGCGGAATCCGAAGTCTGAACGTGTCTCTGCGTCAGATCCTGGACCTCTACGCGTGTGTCCGGCCGGTGCGCTACATTGCGGGGGTGCCGTCTCCGGTTCGCCACCCCGAGAAACTCGACGTCGTAATCTTCCGGGAGAACACCGAGGACGTGTACTCGGGAATCGAATGGGAGCAGGGAACACCCGAGGCGAAGCAGGTCATCGACTTCTTCAATTCGACTTTCGGCAAGAAGATCCGCCCCGACTCGGGAATCGGGGTGAAGCCCATCTCAATATTCGGAACGCAGCGGCTGGTGCGGATGGCGATCCGCTACGCTCTCGACCACGGGCGCCGGCGGGTGACTCTGGTTCATAAGGGCAACATCATGAAGTTCACCGAGGGCGCTTTCCGGGATTGGGGTTACCAGTTGGCGCGGGAAGAGTTCGCCGACGTCTGCCTGACCGAGAACGAAGTCTGGGACAAGCACGGAGGCCGCGTTCCCGACGGCAAGATCATGATCAACGACCGGATCGCCGACTCCATGTTCCAACAGGTTCTGCTGCGGCCCGACGAGTACGAGGTCATCGCCCTTCCCAATCTCAACGGCGACTACCTTTCCGACGCCTGCGCGG
>CAYRCA010000055.1:0-13850 GCA_964422565.1 uncultured Acidobacteriota bacterium
CCGACCTGCACCCGGGGCGCGAGCGGGCCGGCGTCGACCGACGCTGCCTGCGTTCCCGCCGTCGCAAGGCCCGCCTCCAGCTGGATCCGGGGAAAACTCCAGATCTGTGCGGCGTCGGCGACCAGCAGATTTCCCGTGGCCGGATCGAACACCATAGAGGCGGGCGCGTCGAGTCCCGTGATGACGGGGACGGACTGACCGCCGGGATGGGGTTCGACACGCAGAATCCGATCGTGGGAACTGCTGGCGAGAAGAAGGTACTCCCGCCCGTCGGACGCGGAGAAGGCGATCATTTTGGCGATCTTCTCCCCGGGGAAGTTTGCGATCGGCAAAGGGGGATCGGGCAGGGGCAGGGCTTGTCGGATCGTGGTATCCGTCGTTTGACTTGGGCCCAGCCCAGCGTCCGCCGCGGCGGGTCCCCCCGCGGCCGTCAACTCGGCGGTGAACAACCTCTGGAGGCTTCGCAGGTAGGCCACCGACTGGATGAGGCCGATCCCTTGGAACAGGGTCTCCTTGTCCAGCACGTCGATGCTCGCTCCGGCCATGAGGTTCGCCGTCTCCGCCGAGACAGTCATCGGCAGCGGCTGGGGGATGTCGGCGGGAGCGGTGTACAGGCCCGTGGCCGGCCCCGTAGTCGTGATCGTCCCGACGGCCGCGTTTCCGCCGGCGACGCCGTTGACCTTCCAAGTCACCGGACCACCGCCGCCGCCCTGCGCCTGCACGGCGAATTGAGTCTGTTTGGATGGCTGGACTACGGCCAGCGGGGGATGCAGCTTGAGAGAGGGGAGTCCCGCGTCGGGATTGTAGCCCTGGGGAGCGATTTGGGGAGGGATATTCGCCAGAATATCCGATTCGCCGCCCGCCGTTCCGAAGAGGGAGGTCATGTACATCGGCTGGGAGCTCTTGACCCAGATGAAGCCGCCCCCCAGGTCCGCCGAGTCGGGGACGAGCTCCGTGATCAGTCTGGAGGTCCGCTCGCCCGGCTGAAGCACGCCGTCGAAAGCGCCGAGGACGTCTCCCCCGGCGGAGGAGGCGAGCACGCGGTAATCGTTGGCGATCTGCCCTGGGTTCAGTAGGGCGACACCGGTGAAGTATCCGAAGGTCGTGGCGATGTGGGAAAAGAGCGCCCGGTTTCGGGCGGTGGGCTGGCTGGTGACCGTGGCCACCGAGCCGCTGTCCGGGACTCCGTAGCTGACGAAGCCGTCGATGGCGGGAGCCGTGGCCTCCACCTTAAGCCAGCCGACCAGCGTGTCGTCGCCGACGAACTCAAACAGTTCGGCTACGTCGCCGAACAGCGATCCTCCGGCTTCGAGGGCATGCACCGTCGGATTCGTCCCCTGGAGCTGCTCCCCCGAATAAAGCGTCCCATCCTGCTGGAATGCGTGGATCGATAGGATGACGGGCGCATTGGAAAGGTTGATGACCCCCAGTTCGGTCTTCCATGGTCCCAGGACCGCAAGCTGCGGGAAATAGAGGTGCTCCTGAACCTGGGTCGCCGGACGGGCGTTCATTCCCAGAATGTCCCGGCCCTCCCGCCGCACGAACTTGAAACCGGCCACGTTGGCGGTGGAGAGGGCCACCAGATAGCTGCCGTCGGGCACCTCCGCCAAGCCGAAGCGGTCGGTCGCCGAGAAGCGGAGGACGCCGCGGGCCGGCAGGGGTTCATCGATCTCCCGGACCAACGGCGCTTGTTCGGGTCGCCGCAGCTCAAGGGTGAGCGAAGCCGGGGTGTCGCCGGGGTTGACTATGTTCAACTCGGTGGAGTACCCGCCTCCGTGACGCACTTGGTGGAAAACGATCTTCTTGCCCGCTTCGGGCAGGTCCGCTCCGTCGAAAAGAGTAATCGCCCCGTCGAGGTAGAGGAAGAAACCGGTGATGCCGGGAAGGTCCCCGACGGCGTGCATCCACCCCACCCTGTCCGGCTGCAAAGCACCGGAGAACAACTCTTCGACGGTTTTCGCGATCTGTTGTTCCGGCGGCACCTGGAGTTGGGCCGGGTTGGTGAAACCATCGTGCTGGGCGGGCTCGCCGTCCTCGCCGTAAAGGGTCAGGGTGATCAGGGCCGGTTGTGGATTCGGGTTCACGAAGGCGATTCCGGTGAAAGTGTGTTCGTCAAAGGAGATCCGCGGGAATATCAGGGAACTGGAGCCGAACGCCTGGTCCGCGGAGAGACCGACCAGAGTCAGAACCGGAATCAAGGAATACGTCAGGGGCCTCAAATACATGGTCGTTCGTCTCCAGCTGCTTTCGAGGAACGCGTCGGCGCGATTCGGTGATTCGAATTTGGAGACTATTCTACAGGCCGTCGGCCTTTGACGTCAGAGGGCGGCGCGCACTACCGCCGGCATCCTTGCCGGCCCGGGAATCAGCGCCCGGCGGGGCGGCGGGCACCCGGGCGAAGGGAGTCGGGAGTCGGGAGTTAGGAGTGCAAAGTACCGCCGCGCGGCCCGCCGGCAGCTCCCTCCTCCGCCCGGGCCAACCGGCGCCGAGTCGGGGCGGAACCTCTTCGCAATTCGCAGTTCAAAGTTCCTCAAAGTTCCGAGTTCAAAGTAAAGTTCCGAGTTCAAAGGCCAAAGTCTATCGGGCCGCTTGGAGACCGTTGAACCCTCGGAACCCCGGTGGCAGCTGTCGCCGAGTCGGCGGCGGCACGCCGAACCCGGAACCCCGGAACCCACCAACCCCAAAAACCCCCGAACCCCCCGGAACGGCTATACTGGGGCCTAGCCAAAGGCCGGCTGGCCCAGAGAGGGATATCGGAGGATTGGATGGATCGAATTCGAGTCGCGGCTCTCCAGTATTTCATCCGCCCGGTGGAGCGGTTCGACGATTTTGCCAGACAGGTGACCGGCTTGGTCGAAACCGCCGCTGACTACAAATGCAGGCTGGCCGTGTTTCCCGAGTACCTTACCGTTCAGCTGCTGACGCTGGGCGATATCCGGAGGCCCATCCGACAGCAGGTCCGCGCCCTCGCGGACAACGTTCCCCAGTACATCGACCTCTTCTCCACCCTGGCGCGAAAGCACGGTCTGTACATCGTCGGGGGATCGATTCCTGCAGTGGACGCCGGAGAGGACCCCATTTAGAACCAGAGCTTTCTCTTCAGACCCGGGGCCGGCTTAGATTTTCAGGGCAAGCTCCACATGACGCGTTGGGAGTCGGAGGAGTGGCTCATCTCGCCGAGGGAGTCGCTCAAGGTTTTCGAGACCGACTTTGGCCGGCTGGCGATCGCCATCTGCTACGACGTGGAGTTTCCCGAGATCGCGCGGGTGGCCGCTCGGGCGGGGGCTCATATCCTGATCGTCCCGAGCTGCACCGACGACCGGCAGGGATTTCTTCGGGTCCGTTACTGCGCCCACGCCCGCACGATCGAAAACCAGATGTACGTCATCCACGCCTGCACAGTGGGCTCTTTGCCCATGGTGCCGGCGGTCTCGCTGAATTACGGACAGGCTTCGATCTTGACGCCCAGCGACTTTCCCTTCGCCCGCGACGGCATTCTGGCGGAGGGAGTCCCGAACCAGGAGAGCATGGTGATTGGCGAGCTCAATCTGGCCACCATCATCGAGTCGAGGCAGACGGGAACCGTGCTTCCTCTGCGCGACAGCCAGCGTAGCGCCGAGGTGGCCTCCCGCATGGAGCTGATAACACTTTGAGTAGAGGCGCGATCGGCGTCCGGCAGACCCGTAGTGAGGACTTTCGCGACATCGTCCGTATCTGCCGAGAGGTCTACAGGGAAGCGGCCGCTTGGTCGGAGGCCCAGCTTTCGTCCCACTTGACGGTCTTCCCGGAGGGTCAGTTGGTGGCCGTCCAAGAGCCCGCCGGAGAAGTCGTGGGGATGGCCGCCAGCCTGATCGTCTCTTGGGACGATTACGATCCCCTCGACACCTGGAGAGACTTCACCGATCACGGCATGTTCACCAACCACGATCCGGAGAACGGGCGCACTCTCTACGGCGCGGAGATCATGGTCCGGCCCGCCTGGCAGAGCCGGGGAGTCGGCTCGCGGCTGTACACCGCCCGCCGCCGTCTGGTGGAGCGGCTCGGCCTGCGCCGGATCCGCGCCGGGGCGCGGCTCAGAGGGTACGGCCGTTTCGCCGACCGCATGGATGTCCGGGACTACGTCAAGCGCGTTGTTCGAGGCGAGCTCCGGGACCCCACGCTCAGCTTTCAGCTCCGGAAGGGCTTTCACGTGCTGGGAGTGGTGCCGGGCTACCTGGCCCACGATCCGGAGAGCCTGGGTTACGCCGCCCTGATCGAGTGGATCAACCACCGGGTGGCGAGTCCGGGCGACTACGCGGCCCGCCCGACCGAGTTTCACGGCGACTCCTTGAAAGTTGAAGGTGGTGGAACCGGAGGTGCCCCGACCCCCAAGCGGGGGGGCGGGGGAACAGGGCCGGCCTGATCCGAACCGGGGAGGACGCTCGAAGGCCCGTCGGAAGAACGCTTGGTGCTCCTTCGTGGCCCTCCGTGGGATCGTCCCCTTCACTGAAGGGCTGCCTCGATTGCCTCGAATTCCAGCTTGACTTCCGGGAGGGAATTGTGAATTCTGGGCCCGTTTCCCGAACAGGTTCGCGGGGCCACCGCTTACGGGAAGATCCGCGCTTCGCCTCGAGGGAATGGGGTCGACGGATTCCGGGGAGGGAGAATGAATCGACGAGAATTTGGGAAGTCGAGTCTGAGCGCCGCCGCAATCGGTGCGACCGCGTCCTTCAGCCAGGCCGCTGCGGAGACCGCCCGACATTTCTACGAACTCCGCCGGTACGACCTGCGTCACGATTTGGACGTGGGCCGATTCCACCGCTTCCTGCAGGAAAGTCATGTGCCCGCCCTGCGGGAGTTGTCCGGTGGACCGGTCGGAGTGTTCAACGTGGTCTCGGGTCTGAACGCCCCCGGTCTCCTCTTGCTCCTGCAGTACGACTCTCCGGCGCGGCTAACGGCCAACACGGACTTGGTCGTGTCCGACCGACCTTCGGCGGAAGCTTGGAGAGAGTTCGAATCGTCACAGTGGCCTTACGTCCGGTACGAATCTTGGCTTCTCAAGGCCTTCGCCGGCCATCCGCGCGTTGAGCCGCCTCCCGCCAGGGAGGGAGGACACCTGTTCGAACTGAGGACCTACGAGGCGAAGAACGCCGTCAAATCGGCCGCGAAAATCGACATGTTCAATGTGGAGGAGATTCGGATCTTTCGAGACTGCGGCATCAATCCCGTCTTCTTCGGCGAGGGGATGTGCGGGCCGCGACTACCCCACCTCACGTATATGGCGGCATTCGCCGACGCGCCGGCCCGGGAGAAGGCCTGGGCGACGTTTCGCGTGAATCCCGATTGGGTTCGCGTCAGGGACGACCCTCGCTGGGCTGACACGGTCTCCAACATCCACATCGCCCTCTTGAGTTCGGCCCCCTACTCCGATATTCGCTAGCGCGGACGAGGCTCCGACTCAGCCCGACGAGAGCCCCCCTCGCGGAGCGGCGAAGCATTTTCATGCCCGGCGCGCTACACTCGGAAGAAGCCGCCCGCAACGCCGCGGGGAGCATGAGAACATCCGGGTCATGGTCGATATCGACTCCGACGAGATCGTCGTTCTGCTGGACAACAGCCGCGACCCCGATGGGGTCTCCCTTCTGTTCCGCCGGCCCCTGCGCGTGATACGGTGCGACCGCCCGGAGGAGCTCTCCCGGCGATTCGATCAATTGGAGAGCGCCCTGGACGAGGGTCTCCAGCTGGCCGGATTCTTCTCTTACGAAGTCGGGTATCTCCTGGAAGAGCGACTGCGGGGCCTTCTGCCCGCCGACCGGCCGTGGCCCCTCTTCTGGTTTGGCGTCTTCCCCCGAGCCGAGGCTCTCCGCCGAACGGAGGTCGACCGCCTGTGGCGCCGGTTGACGCGAGGTCGGACGGGGAAGCTGGGCCCTCTGAGCCCGACCTTGACGGCGGAGTGTTACGGGAGAGGCGTTGAGCGGATCCACGAGGCCCTGGCCGCCGGCGATGTGTATCAGGTGAACTACACGTTCCAGCTGACCGGGCGGGCCGAGGGGGACCCCCGAGTGATTCACGCCCGGTTGCGGAAGTCGCAACCGGTCTCCCACGGCGCCTTCATCGCCGCTCCCGACTTCCTCATCTCCTCCCATTCGCCCGAACTCTTCCTCCGTAAGCGGGGCGCCGAGTTGGTCGCCAAGCCGATGAAGGGAACCATGCCCCGGGGGCGAACTCTGGAGGAGGACGACGAGTTTCGGGCGCGGCTCGGGCGGGATGCCAAGTCCCAGGCTGAGAATCTGATGATCGTCGACCTTCTTCGCAACGACCTGTCCCGCATCGCCCGTACCGGCAGCGTTCGAGTGGAGCGCCTGTTCGAGGTGGAAACCTACCCCGGGGTGCTCCAGATGACGTCGACGATCCGGGCCGTGGTCGATGTCGACATCCAGCTTCGACCGCTCCTTGAGGCGGTTTTCCCCTGTGGTTCCGTTACCGGCGCGCCCAAGATCCGGGCTATGGAGATGATCCGCGGGATCGAGGATGGACCGCGCGGAGTCTACTGCGGTGCGATCGGCGCGATCACGCCGGCTCGCGACCTGACCTTCAACGTTCCGATCCGCACTCTGACGATGACACCGGTCGGAACCGTCGCCTTCGGTACGGGAAGCGGAGTGGTTGCCGATTCCGACGCCGAGGGGGAGTACGCGGAGGCGCTTCTGAAGGCCGACTTCCTGCGAGGGGACACCCTCCTTCCCGATCTCATCGAGACTCTGCGGTGGGAGGACGCCCCCGGATTCTGGCTGTTGGAGAAACACCTGGAAAGACTGCGGCGCTCCGCCCTCTACTTCAATTATCCCTGCGATCCGGAGGAGGTCGCCTTTCGCCTCGGCGCCTACGCCGAGCGGCTCGATCCGAGGTGTCCCTGGAGGGTCCGCCTTCTTCTCGATTCGACCGGCAGGCTCTCTCTGTCGAGTCGGCCGCTTTCAGTCCGCTCGCCGGGAGGGGCTCCCGCCCCTGTGGCCTTCGCCTCACAGCCCACCGCCTCGGGGGATCGTTTCCTGTATCACAAGACAACCCGACGTCGGCTGTACGACCTGACTCTGCGGCGCGCCTTGGCTCGAGGCCATTGGGACGTGCTCTTCCTGAACGAGCGGGGGGAGGTGACGGAGGGCGCCCGCTCCAGTGTCTTCGTCGAGAAGAAGGGGGAACTGGTGACGCCGCCTCTCGCCTCGGGGCTTCTGCCCGGCACGTTTCGGGCCCATTTGTTGACCTCCGGGGACCGTCGGGTGAGGGAACAGGTTCTCTACCCCCGGGACCTGCGGCGTGCCCGGCGGCTGTATCTCGGGAACTCGTTGCACGGGCTGATTCCGGTTCGGCTGACCGAACCGCCTGGGTCGCGCGAAGGGCGAGGGACAACCGCTCCTCGGAGCGATCCGTGACAGCGGTCACCGAGCGGGAAACACCGTCACCGACACAATAGAGCCGACAGGTTGGATAAGAGGCTCGACCGTATCATGAAGAATCACTTCCGCCGGAGTCTTGGAGGTTTGGCGGACTCGCCGAGCGGGGTCATCAGGGTGGGATGGATGCCGGCTCTCCTCGCCCTCGCCCTGACCGGAGCGCCCCTCTCCGGAGGCATCCTGACCGGCGTTCGTTTGGGCATTCATCCGGACCATACCCGGGTGGTGTTCGACTGTCGGGGCCCCGTTCGGGCCGGGGAGCCCTTTGTCGACTCCCAGGGACTGATCCTGCTGCCTTTTCCGGGGGCCGAAGTCGACTTGGCCCACGCCGCCCAACCCGTTCGAGGCTTCGCGGTGACGGCCGTCGAGTGGATCGAATGGCCGTCCATGCCCGTCGCCAGGATTCAGGTGGGCTCTCGCTTGAGGCATGTCCGGATCTTTCGGCTGTCCTCTCCCGACAGAGTGGTTCTGGATCTGTTCACCGCGGAGGACTTGAATCCCGAAGTCCGGCCGAGTTCTCCCCTCGCCTCCGCGGGAGACTCCCCGGCCCCGTGGGGCGAGTCGGCCGGCACCGGAGGCGATCCCGTCGGGCGCGGTCTGCCGCACGACGCCCGGGAGGCGTCCGCCGGAGGATCCTTCCTGGTTTGGACCGGCTGGGATACAACCCGTCTGCAGACGGCTATTCTCCTGACTGTGGCCGGTCTGTCCGGGGCGATGCTGCTGCTTCTCTGGTCGTTCACCCGGCGAGGACACCCCTTCGGGCAACCTGTATTCGCCGAGCGTGCGATTCCGCTCGAACGCCTGCGGGACATCGACGCCCGCATCGGGAAAGAGTTCCTGAGGCTGGAGCGGATGAACAACGGGAGCCGGGACCAATGACGGACAACGCTGAACTTGGATTCGGCTTGGGACTGTCCGAAGCCGAGAAGAATGATCTGGAATCGTTGATTCGGGCCGTCCAGGAGGACGGCGCCGCCCCCGTCGTCCCCTCCGGCGAAGAACTGGAGCGCCGGTGGCGGAATTTGAACCAGCGCGTGGGCCGGCTTGCCGCTGCGGTCTTGGAGATGGACGAGAAGGTGAGAGTCCTGCAGGAGATCGCCCGTCTGTCCCATCGGAGGAGTGAATTGTTGGAGCGGTATCTCGATCCTCCGTCCGGGTGGGTGGATGGCGGACCGGATGGGAGGACGCCATCGTGACCGATCGCGACCGGAAAAGCCAAGGCGGGCCGACTGGGACAGGAGGGGACGGTCCGTCCGATTCCCAGCCTTTCCCCCGCGAGGAGCGGAACCGGCCGGGGAGCGAACGGCGGTTCCGACGTCGGTGGGAGATTACCGGGGGAGTGAGCCTGACGATCTATGTCGATTCGGAAGGCCCGGGAACCGGGAGCGAGACGTCCAAGCTTCGTCTGATCCGCGAGGGAGTGACGAAAGATCTGTCGGTGACCGGAGTTTGCGTGCTGATCGAGGACTCGGTGCTGAGATTCCCGTTGCCCCGGGTTGTCGGCCGGAATGTGAAGTTGCGGCTCTCCCTGCCGACATTGGCCGAGAAGCGCATCAATCTTCTGGGGCGGATCGCATGGGCGAAGGAAGAGTCGAGCCTGATCCGCATCGGGGTGCAGTTCACCGACGTGCAACCGGCGGAACGAAGGGCGCTGGAGCGGTGCTGCCGGGCCGACGAGGGGGAGTTGAACCGAATCTGCCATCTGTGGGAACTTCTGGTGGCCGAACCGCGGCCCGAGCCAGCGATCGACGAGGGAAAATGAGAGCCTGCAGCGAAATCGGCACGCCGACCGTCATCGCCGTCGGAGGAGGCAAGGGCGGTGTCGGCAAGAGCGTGTTCAGCATCCTGCTGGGACAGTGGCTGGGCCGCATGGGCCGTTCCACAGTGGTTGTCGACCTCGACTTGAGCGGAGCGAACATCCACACCCTTTTGGGCATCAAGACGCCGCCGTCGACCCTCTTCGATCTGCTCAGCCGCAGAGCCGACTCGCTGGAAGAGGTCGCTCTTTCCACCGAGTTGGAACACCTGCGGGTTGTCTGCGGCGCCGGCGAGATTCTGACATTGGCCAACCCGCCTTCGCGCAGAAAGTCAAGATCGCCCGCGAGCTGTAGAGTCTGAACGCGGAATTCCTGGTACTCGATCTGGGGGGCGGCACCTCCTTCGACGTGCTCGACTTCTTTCTCCTTGCCGAGAAGCAGATCGTCGTAACCACCGCCGAACCCATATCCATCCACAACGCCTACGGCTTTCTTCGAAATGTCGTGTTCCGACGTCTGACTCAACTTAGCCGTCAGTACCCGATCGTTCAGGATGTCGTCCGGCAGGCCATAGACCCTCTGAACCCCCTTGACATTCGCACCATTCGCGATCTGTACGCCCGAATCGGAGAGATTGCGGGAGAGGAGTTTCTCCTTCCGATCCGAGCGGAGATGTCCTCGATTCGGCCTCTCATCGTGGTCAATCAGGTTCGTGAGGCGCGGGAACGCAACGCCTCGCGAGTCCTTCAACAGGTGGCCGAGCGCTATCTCGGGGTGCGGGTGGAGGACCTGGGAGGGATCGCCCACGATCCCGAAATTCAGCGCATGGTTTCGAAGATGATCCCGCTGACGTCGGGAAGCGGCTACCGCGGCGCCTTCGAGGCCGTCAGGGAGATAGCCGCCCGCCTGGCCACTGAAAGAACTCGCCCCACCCACGGGGCCTCCGATGCGGCGGCACTGGCAGCGGACACCGGTCGGTAGGTTCGAGTCATCAGGGATCCGTCTTCGGAGAACTGCGACTCGGACCGGCAACTGAAATCCCCCCGTGTCGGTCAAGGTTCGGTGCCGTCCTCGTCTATCCGCCCGCTCTGTATCCGTCGTTCAGCGTGCCGATGTTCGATCCTCCGACGGTTGGTAACAGGGTAATCGAGAAATTCCTATGCCAGATTCACAAAAAACTTGTGAGGGAGTTCTGCAATGAGGATTGCTTGTTTAAAGGACCACGCAAGTCGTGTAAACTGGAGAGGCATGAAAAGCTCCGCAACATAGGGGTCGGACCGCCGAGGCTCCATCGACCGTTCTGACCCCGCCGAAGTCGGAAAAAATAACGATGATTTGGATTCACCGGTTGAAGATGCTACGAAACTGAAGCACAATAGGTGGCTCTTAGGGGAGGTTTTACCGAAGAGGAGGAGACTGCCGGTCGGAGTTCCACGCAACTGACCAAGGCTTGGGTTTTTCATCATTTCGGTTGCCGGCTCACCCGAGCCGGTCCCTTTGTTGGGAGTTTGCCTGCCCGATGAGTACCCCGCGCGCTTGGAATATTGCGTCTGGTTCAAGAGTGAAGAAACGGAGTCGAGATTATGCAAGAGAGGAGAAGCGATGCGACTATCTGATGCCGAATGGCGTGTAATGAATGCAATTTGGGATCGTCCTGTGGAGAGCAGTGTCCGCGATGTCCTGGAACAGGTGGAGCCGCAGACCGGCTGGGCTTATCAGACCGTTCAGACCATCATGGTCCGACTGACGCGAAAGGGGGCCTTGGTGTCCCGCCTGCGCGCAAACACCCGACTGTACAAGGCTGCGGTTTCTCGTGAGGAGGCTCAGCAGACCGCCCTGGATTCGCTGGCCGAGAAGGCCTTCAAGGGTTCCGTCGCCCCTCTGGTCGTGGAGATGGTCAGGAAAGGGAAGCTCGGTCGCGAAGAAAAGGAAGAGCTCAGCCGACTCTTGAAGGAAGAGTCGAAGAAGAAGAACTGAATCCGGATTCCGCCCTGGGGCCTGGCGTCTGGGTGCAACCCGACGCCGGGTCCCAAGCTGTCTACTCCGTTCCCGGCATCCCGGGCTGGATCCTGGGGAGCGGAGGATCGCCCGACAAGCCCGCCGGGTCAGCCCCCGCCGCGTTTGGCGAATCGCCAATTCACAGAGAGCGGACACATACTCTCTCCAGCAACGGCCTTTCCTTGAGAAGTCGGGCAGTCCCATGGGCCACCGACAGGAGGGGATTCTCCACAACATTCGTTCGAATTCCGGTTTCCCGCTCGACGCGCTGGAGCATGCCCTTCATGAGTGCCCCGCCCCCGGTGAGAACGATGCCCCGATCGGAGATGTCGGCCGCCAGTTCGGGGGGAGTGCGTTCCAGAGTCTTCTTGATCGAATCCATGATCGTGGCTATCTGTTCGGAAATTGCCTCAACGACCTCCTTCTCCGCCACGGCCATGATCCGGGGTAACTGTCGGACCAGGTCCCGCCCCCTGACCTGGCTCGAGTTCTCGTTGCAAAGGGAGACTTCCGCCCGGCCCAGATCGATCTTCAGTCTTTCCGCCGTCACCCGGCCGATCAGGAGGTTGTGCCTGCGGCGGATGAACTGCATTATGGTTTCATCCATATGCGACCCGCCGATGCGCACTGAACCGCTGCACACGATACCGCTGTAGCTGATCACGGCGATCTCGGTGGTTCCCCCTCCGATGTCGACGATCATGCAGCCCCGGGCCTCGGATACCGGAAGGTCCGCGCCACAGGCGGCCGCCATCGGTTCCTCCACGACATAGACCTGCGCGGATCGCAGCGTCTGCCCCGCCTCCCGGACGGCCCGCCTTTCGATCTGGGTCGTCTCGGTGGGGACGCAGATCACGATGCGGGAACTCAGAAGCTGGAGGCCGGACTTGACTCGTCGCAGGAACGCGCGAAGCATCTCGCACGTCAGGTCGTAGTTGTCGATGATTCCGTCTCTCAAGGGCATGACGACCTCGAGATGGCCTGGGGTGCGGCCGAGCATCCGCTTCGCCTCGCCACCCACAGCCACGATCTTTTGGCTGCGCTTGTCCAAGGCAACGGCCGAGGGTTCGTTGAGAAGAATTCGGCGGTTCTGGTCGCAGATCAGGGTATTTGTGGTACCCAGATCGATCCCCAGTCCGAGCGCGCGCGTTTTCAGCAGTTGGCGCATAGGCCCCGCATAAAAATACCACTTTTGAGTCGGCGACGGTGACATGCGAGATAGGCACGAAGCGGGAGGAAGATTTTTCGGCCGTCCCCGGGTAGAATTCTCCAAACAGCATCCGGGAAAGGAGTCATCCTATGGAGCCAAACCGCCGCGATTTCCTTCGAGCCGCCGCTTGGGCCGGCGCCTCGGCCCAGGTATCCCTGGCCGGACAGACGCAATCCTCCGCTCAGCACATGTTTCCGCCCCCCGCGATCGGCTTGCGCAAGAGCGGGATCCCGGTACTGATGGAGAAGACGGGACTCCGGATCGTCGCCATCGAATCCCACACTCGAGGCCCGGTCGGCTTGGTGCGGGTCCGGGCCAGCGACGGCGCCGAGGGCTGGGGCCAGCTTTCCCCCTACGATGCGGATATCTCGGCCCGGATCCTGCATCGCAAGATCGTCTCGCACGCCCTCGGCCAAGACCCGGCCGATCTCGATCTGATCGTGGATCGATGCGTCGAGGCCAACTACAAGTATCCCTGGTCCTTCGTGTGCCGGGCCCTGACGGGACTGGAGACGGCGGTCTGGGATCTGCTGGGCAGGCGCGAGGAGAAGCCGGTCTGCGAGCTCCTGGGCGGCCGGCCCCGGCGGATTCCGGTCTACGGCTCCAGCATGAGCCGGAGCATTACTCCCCGGGAAGAGGCGGCTCGGCTGACCCGACTTAAGGACAGCCGCGGCTACCGCGCGTTCAAGGTCAGGGTGGGAAAGGTCAACGGTCACGACGCGGATGAGTGGCCCGGACGGACGGAGGAGTTGATCCCGGCTGTACGCGACGCCGTGGGAGACGACGTTCGGTTGCTCGCGGACGCCAACAGTTGCTACTCCCCCCCGAGGGCCATCGAGGTGGGCCGTTTGCTGGAGGGGTACGACTACGGTTTTTTTGAGGAGCCTTGCCCTTACTGGGAGTTGGAGTGGACGGCGCGGGTGGCGGAGGTTCTGGACATTCCCGTGGCGGGCGGTGAACAGGACAACGATCTGGCCCAGTTTCGCAGGATGATCCGGATGCGGGCCGTCGACATCGTGCAGCCCGATATCTGCTACATCGGGGGTCTCCTGCGAACGTTGTGGGTGGCCCGGATGGCGGCCGAACGGGGTTTACCCTGCGTTCCCCATTCGGCCAATCTGTCGCTGGTGACCGTTTTCACCCTTCACTTGATGGCCGCGCTCCGCAACGCCGGGGATTATGTGGAATTCTCCATCGAGGAGAGCGATTGGATCAGCGAATGGATCGAGGGGCTGTACAGTCCCGGGCTGGAAGTCGTCGATGGGGAGGTGGCCGTCCCCGACGGCCCGGGCTGGGGCGTCGAGGTGAGCCCCCGGTGGCTTGAGCGGGCCGACAGGGAGGTCTCCGAGCTCTAGATTTCCGCAAGTTGTGGGTTTTGAGTGGTGAGCCGCCCAGGACTCGAACCTGGAACCTAGTGATTAAGAGTCACTAAACCCCGCGTTCCACCCTGTTCCA
>CAYRCA010000056.1:0-13845 GCA_964422565.1 uncultured Acidobacteriota bacterium
GATCGGCCCAGACGAGCCCGTAGCTGCGGCCTCCGATTCCCAGCGACGTGAACGGCCTCCCGGGGCCGAGGCTCTCGAAATCAAGCCACAAGACGGCGCCCTCCCGGGACGGGGACGAGAGTTCCTCGACCGAAAGGGCGCGGTGAAACACCCGCACCGAGTCGAAGGCGGCGTTCGAAATGGGGCCCTCGTGATCCTGTCCTTCCGTCTGGACGTTCTTCCCGACGGCGACCGGCCAGCGCCGGGACCGAGCCGGTCCGGCGAAGGGCGCTTCGGCCACCGGTTGTCCGTTCACGACCAGGACCAGGCGTTCGCCGTCGAAGACTCCGGAGACTTGATGCCATCGCCCTTCCCAGTCCGCCGGCGTCGGGGCGGTCACGGCGACCTGCTCCTCTCCCGAGACGTAGAATCGGATGCGATCGCGGGATACCTGGTCCAAGCCGTAGTCGCCGCCTTTGGTGAGCATGGAGTTCGTACCGTTCCAGACGCCCGGGAGAACCCAGAGGGACAAGGTCAGGCCTCCGCCGTAGTCATCCAGCGAAGGGTCCCGGTAGAACTCCACCCACTCGTCGCGGCCGCTCAGCGAGATGGCCTGTCCGAACTTCCCCTCGACGAGCCGGGCCTTTCCGAAGACGTAACCGACGTTCCCCCGGTCGCTGGAGTCGTCGACCGTGTGGAAGTGGGAGGCCAACCCCGGGCTGACCCAGTCCCAGACGGCGCCCCCGGTCAGCCTCCGGTAGCGCCGGATCAATTCCCAGTATTCGTCGAAATTCCCCAGGCTGTTGCCGGTGGCTGCGGCGTACTCGTCCATAAAGGACGGCCGGGGATCCACTTCGGCGGGAACCCGGGCCACCGCCTCCAGCGCCTCGAGGGTGGGATAGCGGGGTCCGATGATATCCTCCCATGGCTGATCGGGAGTAAGCGAGGTCGCCCCGTACATCCAGCCGGGCCGGGAGGGGTCAAGTTGACGGCCTCTTTCGATCAGGGCGGCGATGTTATCTCCGATCCCCGATTCGTTGCCGGCGCTCCAGAAAATGACGCTGGGGTGGTTTCTGTCCCGCAGCACCATCCGCTCGGCGCGGTCGAGAAAGGCGTCCCGCCATTCGGGGTCTTCGGAGAGATGCGGATTCGCATGGGCCTCGTCGTTGACCTCGTCGACCACATACATCCCGTAGAGGTCCGTTAGCTCGAGGAACTCCGGATCGGGAGGGTAGTGGGAGGTTCGGACGAGGTTGATGTTGAACCGTTTCATGAGTTCGAGGTCCCGAATCATGGATTCCCGGGTGACCGCCCGGCCTCTGGTCGGCTCATGTTCGTGTCGGTTCACCCCGTTGAACTTAACCGGGACGCCGTTGATCAGGATCGCCTGGTCACGGATCTCCACTTGGCGGAATCCGATCCGGGCGGATACCGCCTCCAGCACTCCGGGACCGGTCCCGTCGGAGAGCGACAGGACCACCGTGTACAGGCTCGGGCTCTCCGCCGACCAGAGCGCCGGACTCGGGACGTCGACGGCTATCCGGAGACTCTTACGGTCGCCGCCTCCAATCGCTCCGGCGGCCGACCGCGCGGGCGCCTCGAGCAGAGGCGATCGACCGGGGTCGTAGATCGGGGCCCCGACATCGAGGTTCTCTCGGGTCCGGTCGCCGAAGTTCCAGACCTCCAGATCGGCACTCAGCACGGCGTCCCGATAGGCGGCGTCAAGGTCGGTCCGCAGAAAGAAGTCGAAGATATGCGCCTCCGGCGTGGAATAGACATAGACGTCCCGGAAGATGCCGGAAAGCCTCCACATATCCTGACATTCCAGGTAGGTCCCGTCGGAGTAGCGCAGGACGCGGACGGCGAGGAGGTTCGCGCCTTCTTCGAGGTAGGGCGTAACGTCGAACTCCGCGGGCTCCGTCGCCCCCTGACTGTACCCGACTTCCCGTCCGTTCACCCATACCGTGGCCGCCGACTGCACTCCTTCGAAATGCAGGAAGACGCGGCGTCCCCGCCAGTGGTCGGGAATCCTGAACTCCCGACGGTAGCTCCCGACCGGATTGTAGTCCCGGGGGACTCGGGGAGGGTCCGACCGGAAGGTGTGGGCGACGTTTCGAAACATCGGGTGCCCAAAGCCCTGGAGTTGCCAGTTGGACGGGACCTCCAAGTCGTGCCAGTCGGAGGCGTCGAAGGACGGTTCGAAGAAGTCCCGCGGGGCGGCGGGGAGGTTCTCCGCCCGGTGGAAGCTCCAGAGGCCGTTCAGGGACAGATAGTAGGGCGAGCGGGACGCCTCGGTGTCCCGGGCCGACCGCTCGTCGTCGAAGGGGATCGATCGGCTGTGGGCCGGCAGCCGGTTTCTGGCGAAGACCCGGGGATTCTCCCAGTCGGGGACCGGGGTCGTTTGGGTCGCGGCCGAACCGAGAGCGATACTTCCGCACCCGGCGAGCAGGACGAGCAGGCGCCGGAATCTCATGGTGCAACCATAGGGTGGGTCGCCCTGTTTGTCCAGCGAGAATGCCGGCGAATGTCCCTTCTACGGGGCCTCCTCTTTGGTCGGTCCCCGCCTCTCCCAGTCGGCCAGCTGCGCCTCGATCCGTTCCCTCTGGCCGGGCGGGATCTGGTCGGCCGGCATCAGCGTGAGATAGCGTTCGAACTCCGAAGCCGCGAGCCGAATCAGTCCCTGTCGCGAATGGATCACGCCGAGATGGAACAGGGCTATCGGATAGGACTCGACCCGCCCCATCTCCTCCAGGCGGGTCAGCGGCGCTTCCGCCGGCTCCAGGCTTCCCAGGAAGGAGTTGGCCAGTCCGTTGAAGTAGTAGGCCTGGGCCAGGGTCGTGGTCGACTCCAGAACCTGCGCGGTCACATCGGCGGCTTCCCGCCACTCTTCCCGGTACAGGTGGAGCCGCGCCAGACCCATTATTCTCAAGCCGCGGATTGCACCGGATTTCACCGAGTGGAACTCCGGCGGGCCCGGTTTTCCAGCCCAAACCCAGTGTAATCCGCGCGAATCCATGGCTTGGGTTCCCTGATTCCCGCGCCGCCGCCGGCGGAAGCGATTTGGGCAACACGTCCCCAAAACCCGGAACCCAATCCGATGACACTTCGCGCCCGGGTTGGCCGGGGACGCGGCGGATCGTATAGTGGGGACGGCCCATGATCCAGATCGACGGAGCCGCCAAGTCAGGGAGCGGAACGATCCTCCGATACGGCGTCGCGCTGGCCGCCTTGACGGGACGGGGGGTGGAAATCCGGAACGTCCGGGCCCGGCGGCCGAAGCCGGGACTTCGACCCCAGCATCTGGCGGCGGTCCGGGCCGTCGCCGAAATGACCGGAGGGACGCTGGAGGGGGACGACGTCGGAAGCCCGGAGGTCCGCTTTTCACCGGGCGGACGGATTCGGGGCGGTGACTATACGTGGGAGATACCCACCGCCGGATCCACCCTTCTGCTGGCTTTGACGGTCCTCCCCGTGGCGGCCTTCGCCGACGCCGCCTGCCGCTTCCGACTGACGGGCGGAGTGTTCCAAGACTTCGCCCCCTCCTGCTTCCACACCCAATACTGCCTGCTGCCCCTCCTGGCCCGCCACGGGTTGTCGACGGAAATCGAGTTGGTCCAACCCGGCTATGTGCCGAAGGGACGCGGAATCATTGAGATCGCCGTCGAACCGCTTTCGTCCGGATCGAGCTTGTTCCCGCTGGTCCTGGATCGACGCGACGAGTCCTTGAGCCTCTGGGGCGTCGCCTTCTCCTCCCACCTGGAACGCCAGGGCGTCAGCGACCGCTTGGCGGCCGCCTGCCGGCAGGAACTCGGCCGTCGACGCCTGGAGGTGGATCTCCGGATCGTCTACGACCACATCGCCCCCCAGCCGGGCGCCGTCCTCTTTCTGGCGGCGGAGGACGGCTCCGGAGCGGTCCTGGGTTCGGACATGGCCGGCGCGCCGGGACGTCGTTCGGAGGAGATCGGCCGGAAGGTGGCCGACAATCTGCGCCGAGACCTGCGGACCGGCGCCGCGGTGGATCGGTTCCTGGCGGATCAGCTTATCCTCTACGCCGCTCTCGCCGGGGGTACCAGCCGGTACCGGATCCCCCGGGCCACCGATCACGTCGAGTCCAATTGCTGGCTGGTGGAAAGTCTGCTGGGGGCCCGGGTTGCTCTGCAGGACCGGCTGTTGTCCGTGGAGGGGATCGGGCTGAAACGGACCTGAATGGGTGTCCCGGCATGGGGCCGCGGAAGACGTGGATGACGGGACCGGTCTTCCCCGTTACGATGTTTCTTGCCAACCATGAGCTTGCAGCACGTCAACGCAATCGTCGTCGGAGCCGGGGCCGGCGGGGGTATCGTTGCCGAGGAGTTGAGTGAGGCCGGCCTCTCCATGGTCCTTCCGACTACATCAAGCGGGAATGGACCGGGGCCCGCTTCCGCTGACCGCCCCCGATTCCGAATGGCGGGATCCCGAACCTCGGATGGGCCTCCCGCCGACCCGCCTTACAATTGCACCTTGATCCTTGCCCCCGGCGCACCGGGGCGGCGGACAACCCCGGGGGGGCGAATGCGCGAGAATGCCGCCCCGGCCGGCGAGGGAACCGGATCCGGCGGGATCAGGCGAGGATTTCTCGAACCACGTCGCCGTGAACGTCCGTGAGGCGGAAATCACGGCCCTGGAAACGGTGGATCAATTTCTCATGGTCGAAGCCAAGCAGGTGAAGGATGGTTGCCTGCAGGTCATGAACGTGGACCCGACCCTCGACGCCCAGGTACCCGATGTCGTCGGTACTTCCATGGGAGAAGCCCTTTCTCAGGCCCGCCCCGGCCATCCAGATGGTGAACGCGTCGCTGTGGTGGTCGCGTCCCACGTACGGGTTGTCCGTGCCGGAACGGTTTTCCAGCATCGGTGTCCGACCGAACTCTCCGCCCCAGACGACCAGGGTTTCGTCCAGCAGTCCCCGCTGTTTCAGATCCAGCACGAGGGCGGTCATGGGTTGATCCACCTCGTGGCAGCGCTCCAGAAAGCCCTTGTTCAACGCCTCGCTTCTGTCCACACCGTGCGAGTCCCAGCCCCAGTGAAACAGTTGGACGAAGCGCACCCCCCGTTCCACCAGGCGCCGGGCCAGCAGACAGTTGTTGGCGAACGACACCTCTCCCGGGTTGGTGCCGTACATCCGGTGGACGAAGTCGGGTTCCACCGTGATGTCCATGACCTCGGGGACGGAGACCTGCATCCGGTAGGCCATCTCGAACTGGGAGATCCGGGTAAGGGTCTCCGGATCGCCGAACTCCTCGAAGGTGCGCTCGTTGATCCGGTTCAATACGTTCAGTGCCCGCCTCCGAAGGGAACGCTCCACTCCCGGGGGATCGGACACGTACAGGACCGGGTCTCCCTCCGAACGGCACTGCACGCCTTGAAAAACGGTGGGAAGGAATCCACTCCCCCAGACGCTCTTGCCCGCGTCGGGCTGGTGCTTTCCGGAGAGCAGGACCACGAAACCGGGCAGGTCGCTGTTCTCGGAACCCAGTCCGTAGGTCACCCAGGACCCCATGCTGGGGCGTCCCGGCCGGGGGGCTCCCGTCAGCATGAGCAACTGGCCCGGCGCGTGATTGAACTCGTCGGTGTGCATGGCCTTGAGAAAGGTCACCTCGTCGACGGCCCGGGCGAAATGGGGAAGTCGATCCGACAGCCAGAGCCCGCTCCGACCCACCTGTTCGAAGGAGGCCTGTGGTCCCAGCATTTTGGGCGTCCCCTGGATGAAGGCGAACCGTCTGCCCTCGAGCAGCGAATCGGGGGCGTCCTGGCCGTGCAACTCCGCCAGTCTTGGCTTGTAATCGAACAACTCCAACTGAGAGGGCGCCCCGGCCATGTGCAGGAAAATCACCCGCTTGACCTTCGCCGGATAGTGGGGCGGCCGAGGCTTCAGAAAGCCGGACCCCCGGCCGGGGTCGGGCGAGGCGGCGGCGAAGCCCCCCGGCAGGAACGAAGCCAGGGCGATTCCACCGAACCCGAGACCCGATCGGCGAAGGAAATGACGTCGAGTCTGGAGTCGAACCCACTCTTGTCGCGCCTCTTCTTCGATCTTCATGGTCCCTCTGATCCGGACCCGCCAAGGGTCGCGAAGACACACCGAAATCTTACTTCGGGCGCCGCGCGATCAAACCCACAACACCTTCGTGACCCTTCGCGGACCATTTCAATTCCTGGTTAGAAACTCGTCCAAATTCAGAATGACGCTGGCTACAATGGCCAGCGCCGCCAATTGCGGAACCTTTTCCGGCGCATCGATTCCGTCCACCAGCGTCTCCCCGGCCGCGGGGTTGTGGAGGTAGAAGTCCCTCGTCTCCTCGTAAAGCGCCTCTAGATCCTCGATGGTCGGGGCCGCCGGTTCCCGCGCCAGGGCCAGCCGGTATCCCCACCGAATCCGATCCGCCGGGCTTCCCTCGGCCTCCGACATCATGCGCCGCCCGAAGCCCACCGCCGCCTCCACGAAGACGGGATCGTTCAAGGTGACCAGGGCCTGTAGAGGTGTGTTGGTTCGGATCCGCCGGGAGACCGTCACCTCGCGGCTCGGCTTGTCGAAAGTCACCATCGCGGGGTGGGGACTAGTTCTCTTCCAATAGGTGTAAAGGGCGCGCCGCAACCGATCCTCTCCCCGACTCGTCTCCCAACTTGCTCCGTCGTAGGGGCTGTTCCAGATTCCGGGCGGTTGCGCGGGCATGACACTGGGTCCATACATTTTCTCGCTCAGCAGTCCGGCCACGGCCAGGGCCTGATCGCGGACCTGCTCGGCCGAAAGACGGAATCGCGCACCCCGGCTCAACAGGCGGTTCCGTGGATCCCGCTCCAACAGCATCGGTGTGACCTGGGAGGACTGCCGATAGGCGGCCGAGCCGACGAGTTGCCTGACCAGACTCTTCACGCTCCAGCCGTGCGTCTCAATGAATTCCACCGCCAGCCAGTCCAGGAGCTCCGGGTGGGAGGGGGGCTCGCCGCGAGTTCCGAAGTCCTCCAGGGTTTCCACCAGACCCGTTCCGAACAGCTCGGCCCAGAAACGGTTGACGGTGACCCGGGCGGTCAGGGGATTCTCCGGGCTGACCAGCCAGCGGGCCAGACCCAGCCGGTTGGGCGGCAACGTCTCAAGCCGGCCGTTCAGGGCCTGTGGCACCGCCGGCTGTACCGCCTCTCCCCGGGTCAGCCAGTTGCCCCGATCGAGGACGTAGCTGACCCGGCTGTGCTCGGGGGGCAGTTCCCTCATGATCGGAGTCCAGACCGGCTCCAAGGCCCGCAGTTCCTTCACGAGGGCCTTGACCTCGTCCCGCAACGGCGCCAACTCGGGGGCGATGGAGATGTAGTACTCCGCCAGCATGCGCCGCTCGTTCGGCCCTCGCTCCTCATCCGGAGCCTTGATGATCGCTTCGACCTCCGATTCCTGCGGAATCTCCCTGACGCCGAACAGATCCCTTCCTTCAGAGAACATGAGGGCCAGGCGGGCGTCGCGGACCCATTCCTCACGGCTGCGGATCATCTCCGGCCGGGCCGCGCGCTCTTCCATTTCCTCCTCGAGGCGGCGTATCCGCTCCAGCAGGACTTCGGTCTTGGCCCGGCGGCTGGAATCGTCGAAGGTGGGCAGCGCCGGTCGGTCATCCGCTTTGTCGGTGTCCGCCGTGTTGTTGAAGAAGGCGAAGAGTTCGTAGAACTCGCGGTGTCGGAAGGGGTCGTAGGGATGATTGTGGCACTGAACGCAGTGGAAGGTGGTGCCCTGCCAGACCTCCATCGTAGTGTTGACCCGATCCACGACCGCGGCCACTCGAAACTCCTCGTCGCTGGTTCCGCCCTCGGTGTTGGTCATCGTGTTGCGGTTGAAGGCGGTGGCCACGAGGTTGTCCGCGGACGCCTCCGGCAGCAGGTCGCCGGCCAACTGCTCGATGGTGAACCGGTCGAAGGGCAGGTCGGCGTTGAAGGCGCGGATCACCCAGTCGCGGTACTTCCAGATGCTGCGGTGAGGGTCCTTCTCATACCCCTTGGTATCGGCGTAGCGGGCCAGGTCGAGCCACATCGTCGCCCACCGCTCCCCGAAGCGCTCCGAGGCGAGCAGGCGGTCGACCAGTTCCTCGTAGCGGGCGGGCCGGTCCGGCCCACAAAACTCTCCGACCCACCCCGGGTCCGGCGGCAGTCCCGTCAGATCCAGGCTCAGCCGGCGGATCAGCACTTCGCACTCCGCCTCAGGCGATGGATCGAGGCCCGCCTCTTCAAGTTCCGCCAGGATGAATCGATCGATTCCGTTACGAGCCCAGCCCGCGCTCCGCACCGGGGGCAGGGGAGGCCGGCGGGGCGGCTCGTACGCCCAGTGCCGGGACCAGGACGCTCCCTGGTCGATCCAGCGCTCGATCAGGCGGATCTCGCCCTCCCGAAGGGGGTCCTGTCCCCTGGGCATCCTCCGGGTCGGATCCGAATGCCGGATGCGGCGGACGAGCTCACTCCCGCGGGCGTTGCCCGGGATGACGGCCGGTTCCCCCCGGTGCGTCGCGGCCAGGGCCTCCTCCCGGAAGAGAAGGCTCAGTCCCGCCTCGCGGTTGACGCCTCCGTGACAGGTCACGCAGCGTTCCTGGAGGATGGGGCGAATCTCCAGGCCGAAGTCGATGGGCGCCTGCTGAAAGCCGCAGTGGAGAGAGAGTCCCGCCACCATTGCGGACAAAATGACCCCTCCCGTTGGCGAAAGCAGGCGTCGTCCCGACCGGGGCTTAGACGGCATTCCCAAGCTCCTGTTCCTTAAGAAAGCTGGACCGAGGTAAGGTCGATGAGCTCGATTCTAAAGGCCGGGCGCGGGAGCGTCAATCATCAGGGCGCGGCCGGTGGCCGCCAGCCAATCGGGGATCGACGGGCCGGCGACGCCCCGAGGGCCGACCCGAGGATGAGTCCGACCAGATAGAACGATCCCGCCACAACAACGGTTCCCGGGCGGCTCTGGGCCTCGGTCAGGGCGGCCAGTGGCTCTCCCAGGGCGATGCCCCGCGGACACAGGGTTCGCAACTCCTCGATCCCGGCCGCCCGCGGGGACTCGACCCGAGTCAAAAAGATCCGGTCGAAACAGGGGTCCAGGTGGGACAGCACCCCTTTGACATCCTTGTCGCCCATGATCCCGAAAACCAGGTGGCGAGGCGGCGGGGTGTGCCTCTCCAGGAAATGGGCCAAAGCCAGAGCCGCGGCGGGATTGTGCCCACCGTCCAGCAGCAGCGGGGGGGATTCTCGGACAAACTGAAGGACGCCGTCGATCAGTGTGTCTTCAATACCGCTACGCCGGCCCTGGTCGGTCACGGGAAAACCGAGGCGAGACAGTTCCTCCGCGGCGCGCAAGGCCAGCGTTGCGTTGGCCACCTGGAATACCCCGTGAGCGCGCAGGTGATACCGCTCCTTCGCGCGAACGAAGGAATAGCGCCCCGCGTCGGCATGGATCATTTCCGAGGGAGTCGGCGCCACGAACTCGAGGCGGGCCCCGACCTCGCGCGCGACGGCGGCAAGCGACTCGGAGACTTCCGGCGCCTGCGGGCTGGAAAGGGTCAACGTGCCCGCGCGCATGATCCCCGCCTTCTCCCGCGCGATCTTCCCCAGGGTGGGTCCCAGGTACTGCTCGTGGTCCAGGTTGACGGGCGTAATGACGGACAACACCGGGTCCACAACATTGGTGCTGTCCAGTCGACCTCCCATGCCGATTTCCAGGACGGCCAGTTCGACGCCCTCCTCGGCATAATAGGCCAGGGCCGTGGCGGTCACGGTTTCGAAGAACGTGGGATGCGAGGGCAGATTCAGTCTCCGGATCGTCTCGACCACACGGGTGAGATGACGGGCGAAGAGAGCCGGGGGAATGGGCTCGCCATTGATCCGAATTCTCTCCGTGAGCCGCACCAGGTGGGGGGAGGTGAAGAGGCCGGTTCGAACGCCGGAGTCAGCGGCGATGGCGGCCAGGAACCGGGAGACCGAACCCTTTCCGTTGGTCCCCGCCACCAGGACCGACGCGTAGGATCGATCGGGGCGCTCCATACCGTCCAGGACCCGGCGCATGGTCTCGAGGCCGAGCTTCATGGACAGGACTTCATTGCCCAGTCGATTCAGGTAGGCCAAGCACTCTTCGTATTGCATAGGCGGGCTGGGCCGCGCCGGTAATCGCCGGTCAGCGACCGGCTACCCCCATGAACCGGAACCAGTCGTAGATGAAGTCCCGGTGCTCCCGGCGATGAACCACGGCGTCCAGCATGCCGTGCTCCAGCAGGAACTCGCTCCTCTGGAAGCCCTCCGGCAGTTTCTGGCGAATGGTCTGCTCGATTACCCGGGGACCGGCGAAACCGATGAGCGCCTTGGGTTCGGCAATGTTGAGGTCGCCCAGCATGGCGTAACTTGCCGTCACGCCCCCGGTCGTCGGGTCGGTCAGGATGGAGATGTAGGGCAATCCCCGCTCGTGCAGGCGCGCCAGGGCGGCGCCGATCTTGGCCATCTGCATGAGCGACAGGAAGCTCTCCATCATGCGGGCGCCGCCGCTGGCGGACACGATGATCAGCGGTCTTCCATCCCCTACCGCCTTCTCCACCGCCCGGGTGATCTTCTCTCCCACGACGGAGCCCATGGAACCCCCAATGAACCGGTATTCCATCGAGGCGCATACGGTGTGAACTCCGCGCAACCTTCCCTCCGCCGTGACGACCGCCTCATTGCTTCCGGTCGCCTTCATCGCCTGGACCAACCGGTCTTTGTAGTGCTTGGTGTCCACGAACTCCAGGGGGTCCGTGGAACGCAGTCCCGGGTCGAACTCCTCGTATACGCCGTCGTCGAAGAGGACCTGAATCCTCCGGCGGGCATCGATCTTGAAGTGAAACGAGCACTTGGGACAGACCGAAAGGTTCGCATCCAGATCCTTCTTCCAGATGACGACCTTGCACCCCTCGCACTTGATGAAGAGACCCTCCGTGCGAACCGTGCGCTCCTCTTCGGAAGGCGTCTGGAGCGGCTTCTTCTCCCGCTTGAACCAAGTCATCCGGATCATCATAGAGGAATCCCGGCAATCGGGGCAATGCGCGGAGCCGCCGTGATTGCCGCACGTCCGCGGGACGGGCAGGCGGCAGGTTAGTTATGTTAGCCCCCGTCACTGCCGCCTGCCGTATTCACCCCTCTCACCCGGGACACCATCCCCCCGCCCCCCGGCGAGTATAATGTGAGCCTCCTTATGAAGGCGCTCAAGTATGGCTTGCTGCTTCTGCTGCTGGTTCAGATGCCTGTCCTGTACCGCGTCTGCCAGACTCAGCGGCTTCGCGGCTATCTGGAGAACCTTCCCGAACGAAGCCCCCATCCGGTTCCCTTTCGCGACCTTCGCGGCACCATCCACGTGCACAGCGCGGCGGGCTCCCACAGCCTCGGAACCTATCGGGAGATCGCCCGGGCCGCCCTGGAGGCGGGCTACGACTACATTTTCATCACCGACCATCCCAGGGAGTACGACCTGTTCAACCCGCTGCGCGATCCCGGGCTGGTGATGGTGTACGGCGTCGAGGAAGAGCGCTCCGACGGAGGGCGCGTTCTGCGCAGCCCGGACTCAAGGGTCCGGGTCTATTCCACCTTCGAAGGAGATACCGTTCCCGCCGACGTAACGGGTCTGGAGATCTTCAACACAGCCGATAGTGCCCGGGGGCATAACAACCCACTCGGATGGGCTACCTGGCTCTACCACGAGACCACCCCGCTGGCCGACCTCTTCTTCTTCCACGCCTGGGAGATGGACCGATCGCGCCTCGAACTGTGGGACCGGGAGAGCGCCTCCCGGCGGCTGCCGGCGGTGGCGGGAAACAACGCTCACCAAAATGTTGGGTTGATTGTCGTCTCGGGTACCGGCCGGCGGCTGCTGTCCATTTTCGTCGACCCCTACGTCCGATCCTTCCGCTTTGTCACCAACCACCTGCAGATACCCCGAGACCGGGATCCCTCCGAGGAGGCGGTGGTCGAGGCGCTGGCCCGAGGGGCCTCCTACATCGCTTTCGAGCGGATCGCCGATCCCACGGGCTTTTCCTTCCATGCCGACGCGGCCGGAGCGGTTTTCCCCATGGGCTCCGAGGTTCCCGTGGGCAGCCGCCTGGTCTTCCAAAGCCCGCTCCCGGCTCGATTCCGGCTGATTCGGTCGGGGGATCCCGAACTGGAACTGGAAGGCGTCCGTTTCACGGTCGACACGGAGGTCCCGGGAACCTACCGGGTCGAGGTGTATCCCCTCAATCCTCCGAGGCTGCTGAAGGGGAAGCCCTGGATTCTCTCCAACCCGATCTACGTCCGCTGAGACGGAGCGGGCGACTTGACCGGCCCGACGGAGAGCCCAAGAATGGAAGGGTGGGCTGGCGGGAGGGTGTGACTCGGGACTGCAATGGAGCAACAAACCTTCCGCTTCGATGAGCGCCGAATCCTTCAGGTCTCCGACTTGGTCGGCGAGTTGAGGGTCGAACTGGAGTCTCGTTTTCGGGAGGTCTGGATCCAGGGCGAGATCTCCAACCTGCGCAGACCGGGCTCGGGACACCTGTACTTCACCCTGAAGGATGACGAGGCCCAGATTTCGGCGGTCTGTTTCAGGTTGCGCAGCCGGTATCTGAAGTTCCAGCCGGAGGACGGAATGGACGTCGTCGTCCGCGGCTCGGTGACGGTCTACCCCGCACGCGGCCAGCTGCAGGTCATGGTCGAGCACATGGAGCCCCTGGGGCGGGGAGCGCTCCAAGTCGCCTTCGAGCAGCTCAAGGCGCGCCTGCAGGCGGAAGGTCTTTTCGATCCGGAGCATAAGAAGAAGCTCCCCCTCCTGCCGGTTCGCATCGGGGTCGTCACCTCGCCGACGGGGGCCGCCATCCAGGACATCCTGCGCGTACTGCAGCGGCGGAACGACCGGGTCGGCGTGCTCCTGTACCCGGCCCGGGTACAGGGCCGGGAGGCGGCGCGAGAGATCGCCGCGGGTATCGCCTGCCTGGATGCGCGTCCGGATGTGGACGTTATCATCGTGGGGCGGGGTGGGGGCTCGATGGAGGACCTTTGGCCCTTCAACGAGGAGGTTGTGGCGCGGGCTATTTTCAGGTCGGGCAAACCGGTCATCTCCGCCGTGGGCCACGAGATCGACTTCACCATCGCCGATTTTGTGGCCGACCTGCGGGCGCCCACTCCGTCGGCGGCCGCCGAGATCGTGTGTGGACGCAGAGAGGAGCTTCAGTCCCGGGTGCGCCTGCTGACTCGGCGGGGGGGCCAGGCGATCCGCTTCCAGCTTCACCGGCATCGAGGGAAATTCGATCGCCTGGTGCGCAGTCGCGGCTTTGTCGACGCCGAGAGCCGGGTGAGGTTCCTGATTCAGCGGCTCGACGAAGTCCGAATCCGGTTGCAGTCCTCCCTCGGGCCTCTCCGGGAGCGGCTGCAAGGACGTCTGCGCCAGTTGAGCCGCGATCTGGAGCGCAGTGTCTCGCTCCTCTTGAGAACGCGCCGACAGAGACTGACCGCCGCGAGCGAGAAACTCAACGCCTACTCTCCCCTGCTGGTGCTGCGGAGGGGCTATGCCATCGTCACCAGCGCCGATGGGAGGGTGGTTCGTGATCCGAATGCCGTGCAGGCAAAGGAGTTGATTCATGTCAGAGTTGTGGGGGGAAGCTTCCGGGCCCGAAAAGAGCGGGATTGAGTTCAAAGACTTCGAGGAGGCGTTGACACGGCTGGAGCAGATCGTCGGCCGGCTCGAGGCGGGTGAACTGGCCCTCGAGGAGGCGATCCAGCTCTTTGAGGAGGGGATGCGGATTTCCGAGTTCTGCGGGCAAAAGCTGGATGAGGCGGAACGACGGGTTGAGGTCCTGGTGAAGAACGCCAAGGGCGAGCTCGCCG
>CAYRCA010000057.1:0-636 GCA_964422565.1 uncultured Acidobacteriota bacterium
TGTCGCGGGAGCTGGGAGTCGAGAGCTACCGGTTGGAACGGTGGCGGCGGAAGGCGTTGGAGGGCGGACTCAAGGGACTGTCCCTTAAGTCTCTGCGCCGGAGGCATCGTCGGTGTGGCGATCCGGCCTCGATTCGGCGCCGGAGCCGTCTCCTGCCGGAGTCAGCCGTCATCCCACCGGTTCAATGCGATCCCGGAGTCGGTTTACCCACGCGGTCGTGGTCCTCTCCGCCGTAATCAGAGGGAGGTCCCTGGAGAGACATAGGCTGATGAAGACGGCGTCGTATGCGGTTGCCCCGTACCGAAGGGCGGTTTCCAGAACACCTCCCTCCGGGGGTTCGCCTCTTTCCAGAGGAGCCTCCAAGTGAAGTTCGTAGATCTCGCCGGCCAGACCCTCCGCCAATTCGCGACGGCGGACCAGGGTTCGCAGCACACTGGCGAACTCCCAGTAATGAAGCAAGGGAACCAGAAGGACGACCTTGCCGGCGAGCAACCGTTCCTGCCACACACGGGCGGAAGCGGAAAAGGCCTCCTCCAGGTACCAGGCCACGGCAACGCTGGTATCCAAGACATAGGTATTCACCGGGAGTCGCGGTCCTTTCGGAGAAGGTCTCGGGTGTCGCTGCGTAACGCGCTA
>CAYRCA010000057.1:646-13828 GCA_964422565.1 uncultured Acidobacteriota bacterium
GGTCCAAACGATCCTTGTAGGTTGTGCGACGCGCCTCCTCCGTCTTCATGGCGACGAAGGCGGCGAGGGCTTCCTCCACCAGCGCGCGCTTGCTCCTGGCTTTCGAGTACTTGCGCGCCTCCGCCACCAGGTCATCGTCCAATTCGATGTTCGTTCGCATGTGTACCCTGATACACCTAGTGTATTATGAGTGTCAAGATCAGTTTTCCCCGGCTACGGTCCTCTGCGCCTGCGAGATTCCCGGTTCTTCAGCAACTACCCCGCCTATGAACCGTGCGACCCGGCGAACAATCCTCGGGGATCGATCGGCGAGTACGTTCTGGACCCGACCACGCGGACCGTTCTTTTCACCAAGATATTCGCTCGCGACTTGATGTCCTACTGTGGCCCGAGCCGGATCTCGCCATACCACTACCGCGCCTTGCCGCACCACCCGCTTCTCGACCCTCGCCGGGTTCCGCCGGTCGACGGCGAGGGGGTGGGGACCGGGATCGAGGTCTGGGCCGATCTCCAGGATTGGGAAGGCGAGCATCGGGTGGTCCTGCGGGCGCGGGATGAGCATGGCACCTGTCAGGCTTCGGCGACGTTCTTCGTCACATGCTCGGGACACCGCGCGACAACCCTCGGGCACGACCCGTCAGCGAGCTGAGGACTGTTCGAGGCCTCAAGCGGGCTCTCTTCCCGGCTGTGATAAACTGCGCAAAAGGCGATTTCGTAGCCCATCTTCCCCAAAGCCGGATGTCAGCCGAAGGCTGCGCCTCAAGGAGGGGACCGATGTACATCGCAGGGGTTTTCCATTCCAACGGAATCATTTTCGGACGAGCAAATCGGCTCGGATCCGGCTTGATTGTCGTTTGCCTGATTCTTGTTCTGTCCGCCGCCGAGCTTTTCGCCGAAGAGTGCGGCGCCGGCTGCGACCACCCCGAGAAAGCTTGTCTGTGCCTGATCGATCCCGAGGGGGCGGCTGTCGACTTCACGCCTCTCGGAAGCGTCGAACGTCGGGCCGCGAAGGTGGGCCAGGCGCTCGATATCGGAGACGAGATCATCAGCTCCGACGGGGACGCCATCGTCGAACTGACTTGCCCCGGCGGCTCGCAGGTCAAGCTCCACGGGCAATTTCGGGCGGTCATCATGCCCGGTGAGGAAGGACAGGACTGCGCCTTCAACCTGCTCTCCGGCGCCGCCGACGTTCTCACAGAAAAACCCACGCAGCTTGAATCGGGCGAAGCCGTGATGGGCTCGAAGAGGACCCAGTATGGCATGCGCGTCTGGAGAGATCCCGATGGCGCCAACGTGGAGTGTCTCGTTTTCGACGGAGAGGTTCGGGTACGCACCAGAGACGCGCGATGGGGCTACGATCTAACGAGCAGCGGGAAGGCGATCTGGAGTGGCGGTCGCCCACCCGAACGGGTGGATCCGGTGTCCCGGGACGACATCAGACGTTCCGCAATGGTCTACGCTCGCGCGGACATTGCGCGTCTCCAGACTGGGGGCGTCGAGGTTGCGGATCCAGAGGCTCTCCGCGCAGAACTGCTCAGGACCCACGCCCAAGTGATGGCCCGGCCCGAGGAAGTTCGGCCCCGTATCGAGCTGGCGGCGATTCAGACGCGAATCAGCAATCCCACACAGGCCCTCTATCATTTGGAGAGAGCCGAATCGCTGGAACCGGCTCGAACAGAGGAGAGGACCGCGATCGCCACCACGAAGTGGGTCGCCTACAAGCAGAGCGGCCAAGAGGAGAACGCGAGTGTGGAGGCCGAGCGCGTTCGGACGCTGGACCCGGCGACCTACCAGAGGCTCATGGGTACGTCCGTTCCCGTCGTGGTTCGTCCAGAGCGGGGATCACAGACGGTGGACCCGGGGCCGCGCCGACCTCAGCCGGACAGCCGTTCCGAGCAAGGCACTCAGACGGTGCGGCCCACGTTGCAGGGATCTCAAACGGTGAGCCCGGCGGTTGAGCGACCCGCACCTCCACCGATCGTCGTCAAGGCCGCCTCCCGGCCGGCGACCATCGGAGCGGGGGAGCACACGGCGATTCTCGTCGTCGCCGCCACTCGCGAAGGCTCCCCGATTCCGGACGCCCAAGTGACGATATCCGCGGGCGGAGGCGTTTTCCGAGGGACCAGGGAGACGCGACTGACCGGGGCAACGAACGCGCAGGGCGTGTTCCAGGCCCACTGGACCTGCAAGCCGTGCGCACGGGCCTACGGAATCGGCATTGAGGTCTCGAAAGCCGGATTCGCGACGGCAACCACAACGGTCGACGTGAAGATCCAATGACGTCGAGGGAGCGGAGATTCCCTTGAGCGGCGGTCCATCCAAGGAGCCCGACAAGTGGGTGGAGCGCCTCTCCACATATAGGGAGCGGCTACTTCAGCTCGCTTTGCTCGGTGTCCCCACACTCATCCTGTCGAAGCTGAACGACGAGTTGAGCGGCAGGATTCTCGAACAACCCCGGCAAGCTCTCTGGTTCCTGGCCCCGATCGGGATCGCCGTGTGGCTCTTGCGCCAGAGCCTGGCGGGACGCCGGGTATTCCGGATCGACCGCCGCTTCCTGATCTTCCTGGGCGCCTATGTCCTCTTGTTTTCTCTCGCCTCTCAGACGAGTTTCCTCGATTGGAACCGGAATCTGACGGTCTTTGGGAGAGAGAGCGGAAGAAGCTGGCTTACGCCGGTCTCCTGGGGCGACTGGCGCTATCGCCTGATGCCCAAGAAGAGCGATTCGGACGAGCTGGTCGTGGTGCTGCTCGAGCCCGGAGTCGGCAAGTCGCGGGAGGTGGCGCGCAAGGAGATCGTGGACCTGATCGCGATAGCCGCGAGAAACGGCGCCCGGGGGGTGGCGCTCGACTTCTATTTCGAGGGCGAGTCTGAGATCGACCGGCTCCTGTGCGCCGTCATCCAGGGGAGCGGTATTCCCGTGTTCGCCGGATACGGCTTCGAGCGTTTCCGGAGCCGAATCGCCGAATCACCCGTGCCCGAAAGCCTTCGGCCTTGTCTCCCGGTAGAGAACACGGGCCATCTGGCGGGCTTTATCGATTCCGATGGTGTGGCGCGCCTGACTCCTCTTTTCTTTCTGAACGATGAAACTCGACCAGCGTTGAGCCTGCTCGTCGCCCGTTCTTTGTCGGGAGACGCGGCGCTGCGGCTGCCGAACGACGGCCTGCTGCGTTTCGTGGAACCGGCAGCGGCGTACGAACCACTGCGTCTCGCCGAACTCGAGACCAGCGAGACCGCACGCAATCTCCTGCGCAACCGCTTCGTCCTGGTGGGTGAGGAATCCGAACCGGATTCTTTCGAAACGCCTTTTGGACGAAAGCCCGGCGTGGTGGTCCACGCCGACGTCGTTCATTCTCTCCGACGGTCGCACTTTATTGAGAAGCCGTCTTGGTGGGTTGGGCTCGGCTTCACTCTGGTGTTCTGTTTTTGGATCGCCGCCTGGTGCGCCAACGGCGCCTCCGCCGCCCGACTCGCGGCGTTCTGCGGGGCGGTAACCATCAGCCTCGTCATCGTCGCCGCCGCCGGGGTGTTCGCCGGCCCTTACTGGTTCGACATCGTCTATCCGGTCGCCGCCGTCTGGCTCCTGTTGCCTCTCCTGCTGGGTTTGCGGCGGAGACTTCGACCAGAGTTCTGATCGTAAAGCTCGCCAAAAATATGCGGCACCAGCCCCAGCGTGGCGGGCCCCCCGGGGGCGAGCGACGCACTTGAACCTGCGACAATCGATTTCGACCAGACACGGCTTTCGTCTACGCTGGCCAAAGACCTGATCTGAAAGGAATGTTCACGATGAGTTTTCTAGCAGCTAATCGAAGAGTTCACTCAGCAGGGTATTGGAGAATACGCCCTTGGGGTCCAGTTCCTTTCTGATCTCGCGGAACCGGTCGTAAGAGTCCGGGTACATGGCTTCGACTTCGCTGCGCCGGAGCGAAAAGTGTTTTCCCCAGTGCGGCCTTCCTCCGGAGTCCTTCATGATGGGCTCAACCCGGGCGTAAACCTCATTGGCGTTGGGCTGCGTGCTGACGCCGATATAGCAAACGTCCCTGCCCCGAGAGGGGCTGAGCAGGCTTTGGTCCTCGGCAACGAATCTGACTTCGATCGGCAGAGTCGTGGCGATGTCCCCTTCCTCTACGATGCGCTTGATCGAGCGGAGCGTCTCCTCGGCGTTCTCGACCGGCACCGCGTATTCAAACTCCCGATGGAAGACGGGAAGCAGGGGAATCGTGAGGATCTGATCGTAACGGCCGGTATGCTTCAGAAACTGCTGGAACGGTTTTTTTACGAAGAGCTTCATTATCAGGCCCAACAGGTCGTTGGTGTCCATCGGTAGCGGATCCCGGTCGACACTTCCCCCAGGCACGCTTCCGGACTGGCCAAGCATGCCGGGTGGTGTCCCCGGCGGGTTCATCGTTATGACAATCACGTTCTCCTTGGACCCGATCGGCGGGACCAACCACCAAAGAAGGAATCTCTCGTTCTCCTGGTTGAGAACCTCAAATTTATCGACTACGTCGTCGAACTTGCAGCAATAGGCGGCGTACTCCAAGTTGTAGATGGGGACATATTCGACCGTCACTTCGGTGATGATGCCGAGCGCCCCAAGACTCACTCGGGCGGCATCCAGCAGATCGCCGTCGCCTTCTTTGATTGAGAGCGACTCTCCCGTCCCGGTGACGAGCTTCATCCGGACGATGGAGGTCGACAGATTTCCCAGACGCAGTCCCGTGCCGTGCGTACCCGTGCAGATCGCCCCCGCGAGGGATTGCTCGGTAATGGATCCCAGGTTCCTCAGGCCCCGGCCGACCTTCGCGAGCTTGCCGATCAAATCCTTTAAACGGACGCCGGCCTGGACCGTGTACCTGTTGTTCCTCACGTCGTTGACGAGACCTTTGTTGAGCTTGTCCAGTTGAACCAGGGTTTGGTCCGTAACCACGAAGTCGGACCAGGAGTGCCCACCTCCGCACGCGCGCACGCGACCTTCCCCCGCCAGCGCGTCCTTCACGATCTCGATCACCCCCGCCTCGGTGGCCGGTTCGCAATAGCGCTCCGGTTTGAACTTAAGCGTGCGCGCCCAATTCTGGAAGGTTCGGTTGGATTTGCAGTCCGACATGTTCAAGTACCCCTTTTTCCGTTGCGTTGCCCGATCAGCGGCGCACACCCCAATCGCCACCGTCGATTTCCTGTTCTGCTTGCAACCTCTTCCCGCGCCGGCTTCACCCTCTCGGGTCGCCGGGCAGAAAGGCTCCGGTTACCCTCCGATAGGCCTCGGATGTCCGTTTGCCCGGGATTCCATCGACCTTCACGAAGATTCCCGGGAAGGTGTTCAGCCACCGCTGCAGATCCTCCGCCCGCGAGACCACCGCCGAGTCCACGGACTTCCTCATCGAGTAGTGGACAACCAGGGCGTCGGCGTCGGGCGAGGGGGGCGGCTGATCCTCGAACTTGATTTGACCCAGTTCCGCCATGCGCCGCAGTAACACGGCGGCGCCGCACTGCTGGGACACCGCGCTCTCGGACCATCGACCGTCCGCCACGTACCTACCGCTGATGTAGTGATTTGAAAAGCTCCAGAGGTAAGGCGACAGCACGTGCGGATGGAATCTTCGGTAACCCCAGCCGTTGTAGGCCTCCAGCTGAAAGAGCGTGCCCGCCAGGCTCCAATCGGTCCTCGCGCCCAACCTCTTCATTGATATGGCGTCGATGGCGCTTTCCTCCCAAGTAAACGGGGGAGTCCCGGTTCGCGGCCTTCCGGCCGGGACTTGCACCGTTCGATTCGCCAGCGGGTCGCCGTTGTGAAGGTGCCGGGTGAAGTTCAGGCTGGATTCCAAACTGTGGATTACGGCCACCACAAACCAGGGAACCTCCAATGAGTCGGCGACTCCCTCGTAGCGCGTGGAGTTCGCCCCGATTTGCGTGATGGTGCCCTCAACGGCGGCCGCGCGGGCGGGACGAATCAGACACGAGTTAAATAGATGCTCGTACTCCCGGCGCAGTTCCGGGGTCAGTCGGATGATGGACATCGCTCGCCCCCTTTCGAATGCGGTTCAAATTGGGCCGGGAACCGACGCTCCAAGCGATTGCGCCGGTCCAGTCCTCCAACCCAGGCAACGCATGCACATTGTCCTCGCCGTCCTCAAAATGGCTGAGCCAAAGCACACGGTCGCCCAAGTCGGCAACCGCATGGGGCGACTTCGGAAGGTGACGCCGCGCCCGGAAAGATATACGTGGGCGGCATCTATCTCCTGGACCGTGAAATAGAGGATTGAGGATGCAGGGTCGAAGTCGTCCGGCTCCGGCGGACTGAGCCTTATGCCGCTCCGGCTCGTCACTTCGAGCCGACCCCGTGTCCCGGTTCAGTTCAACCACTCGTCCGGGACCTCGATCTCCTCCGCGGGTGTGTAGACCGGCTCTTCGAGGCCGGAATTCAGCGGAGCCGCCTGGACCGGCGGGTTTCCGGGCAGTCCGACCCACACTTTCCAGCCGTCTCCGGCGGCGTATTCCCGAAAATCCCGGTAGTTTGACCTCGAGGGCTCCCAGACCTCATCGCTGCCGCCGACCCTGACGTACAGCTCGCCGCGCCCGCCCTCGACCATGGCGGCGTAGATCCCCGACTCGCGGGCGTTGTTCTGAGGATGAAGTCGACTTCCCGCGTGAACGCCGGCGACTTTCCTCGCGTTGATGAGCGCTCCGATCTTGCCGCGGAGGGACTCTCCCCAATCGAAGTAGTGCTTCCAGTAGACCGAGGGAACACCCGGATGAGTAAGAATATACGCGTACGCCTGCTCGACTTCCCGGTTGTTTTGAAAACTGTCGGAGGTGTGATGCTCCTGAGGAGAGCCGTCTTCGTCGGTCCTGAAACCCGTGTCGTGATTCTCCAGAAAGGTAACGGATCGATTCCTCCAGGGAATATCGTCAGTCGTATCCCCGATCATGCCGAGTCCGTTGCCGAAGCCGTACCATGCCCAGTAGCGGCCCTTGTTGTCCTTGAGAGCGAACTGAGTGCTGAAATCGAAAATGCAGCTCGTCGTTTGGAGATCCCCAAAGCTCGTCGCGGTATGCCAGATCCATCCCCTCTGCTCGGCATGTTTGTCCCAGTCGTATTCACCGACTGAGAACGTGGGTTGACTCCGCTTGTTGTAGAGTGCGATCCACCGGGCGTGAAAGCCATGCACCATGTCATATCGCCAGCCGCGATAACCGAGCGAACGTAGCTGGAGAAGATACCGAATCAGGTCGCGTCGAACGCGCTCGCTCGTATGGTCCAAGTCCCGAAAACTCCCGTATTCGTACGTCGTTCCGCCGTGCCCGGCGTAAGGATAGGGACGCTCCTCATCGGCGCCCCGTTCCACCAGAGGAGTTCCCGCGACTTCAGACTCCGGATGGTAGAAGCTCTCATCGTGCCGACAAATCGCCCAAGTACCCCAGCTCGGGTTCTGAAAATCGGCCCACCCATGGGTGCCGTCCCGATGGTTGACGACCACGTCGGCGATTGGCTCAATTCCGTTCCGCAAAAGGGCCTCCAGCATGGCCCGGTGTTGCTGAAAATCGCCGTAGCTGTTGTCCAACCGGAAGTATTCCTTCGGATTGTACCCGGCGCTCCTCTCGCCGGCATAAGACGGAGGTGGAAGCCAGATCAGGTCGAATCGGCCCTCACGGATTGCCGGGGCATTCTCCCGCACGATCTCGTACCATCGCTTGACACCAAACTGGGGGAAATCCGAGTGACCGTGCCGGTAGGACTCCCAATAAAACCCCTGCAGCATTACCCGGTCATCGTCAAGACCGCCTTGGCCGAAAATCCCGGCGACAGAGAAGAACGCTCCAACGAATACCCAAAGCAGCGGTCCTTGAAGGTGGGAATGTGCTTTCACGAGGCACCTCCGTTTCGCGATCGAGGCGGAGCGCCCGGAGCGGGACCCGGATCCCCCGATCCCGACATCGCGCCGGTGAACCGAAGCTGTCCGTTTCCCTCGGGTTCACTCCGACTCCCGGCGGTGGAAGCTTGACGCCGGTCCACGCACAGGTCAGGAGATCGGAAACTCCTGGGCCAGGGTCTTGCCGATCGCGAGATAGACGGACTTGATTCTCGATTCCAGCGCACTGCGCGACTCTCCGCCGGACAGTTCGGCGGTGTCCCACCAGCCCAGCAGGTTCAAGTGGTCGGAGTCGAGGACCGGCGGTACGAAATACTCGTCCCGCCATCGCGCCGATTGAACCGCCACCAGACCGTCGTTGTCGGCCTCCTGGGAAGAGATGATGCTCCAGGCTATCTTCAGGGGGTTGAAGATCCGCTTTGGGGGCTGTGCTCCCGCATAGGCCCGAAAAGGCACGCCGCACCGGGACTCCCATTCTTCGGCCTTCCTATTGAAGCGACGAGCGGCCTTTCGGGTAAGATCGTGGGTTCCCTCGACCGACAACCCGAGTCCGGAGATGAGACCATCCGAACCACGCACCAGGAAATCCGCAAATGAGGATCCGTGATGGGGCGTTCCCAGGGTTGTCAGCGATGCCACTCTATGGTGAAATCCCTCCCTCCGGTGGTCGAAAAGCATGTGGCGGGTGTCAAGGCCGCCCATGCTGTGGGCGACAATGTGAACCTTTTCCGCCTTCGTCTCCGACAGGATGCGCTCCACTTCCTTTTTCAGTGTTTTCGAGCGCACGTCGACGCCCCGGGCCCACTCGACGTTGGAATGCCGCACCGCAAAGCCCTGCTTTTCGAGGTGGGTGCGAATGTTCCGGAAATAATGCAGGTTGTCGTCAACCTGCTTTCCGATCTTGAAGAGGAGATTGCTGAGCAAGTCGAAGCGTGCGATCCCATGGGCCAGCACAATAGGAAACGTCTTCGGGATTTTCATTGGATTCACGACCAGGATGTGCCAATGGAAAGCGTGATCCCTCACTTCGAATCGCCGAAACGGGATCCAATCGCCAACGCCAAAGATAAGCCGCTTAGCCGGATTCCACTCAAAACACACGGCATGGAGAGGAGTCCCCTGAGACTTCATAATAGGGAAGAAGGGCCGTCTTCCCGCAGGAGGACGGCCAGCGTTCGTCGAAAATGTCGTCCGGCGGCACCATGAAGACGTTGGAATAGATCAGCGATCCGCCTCCAAACCCGGCGCCAACCAGGACGTCCATCCCGCGGGAGGTTCTCAGGTCGAAGACGCCCAACAGGTCCTCCCCCCGTTCTTTGAGCGCGTGAACTCTCTCGAGCGGTATCCGGTGCTCATCGGAGACATCCCAGAAACTCTGGATCGCATCCCGAGGTGAACGAAGGAAGGACCCCTTGGGATACCGCCCTCCTCGCTCCAGGATCAGCACCCCGCCCGGCCACTTCCGGCTCATCCGGCAAGCCGTAACCGCCCCCCCAAATCCCGTCCCCATGACGATGGCCTCAAATTCGTGCAGCACGGCTCCGTACCTTTCCTAGACCGCCGCGTTTTCGATCTCTTCCCGGCTCAGAAGCGAGCATCCCGGATCCCGCGTCGCATAGCAGCCGGTGATGATGTAGGGACTCTCGTCGCCCTCTTTCTCCTTCATGCTCTCCTGATGCCACCACACAGCGGCGTTCCAGATGTGCTCGGGAGCGCTGTTGCGTTCCGACGCCCCCGGAACCAGATCCAACCCCATGGCCTCGAAGGCCATTTCAATGTAAGCGGTGGCCGGCACGGGGACGCCGTTTCGCAGCGGATTGCTCCCTTCGGCGTCCGACCAGAGATACCGCTGCCACGCACTCAGGCCGTCCCAAAAGTTGTAGCGCAACCGATCATAGTTGGGGTCGTTGGCGCGATCGGTGACGGCTCTGACTTCCTGACGGCTCAGTTGAGTGACCTCGACTTTGCCGTCCTTGTCCTCTTTGCGGCGGGACACGGCCAGCAGGGCCACGTTTGCGTCGAGCCTTGGGTTGGCGTAGGAATCCAGCGTGGATTCCGAATTCAGCCCGTTGCCCTCGGGTCTGGGAAACAGGCCGGTTCGCGGATGAAGCGGCACTTCCAGAATTGGCACACGCTCGATCTTTCCGCGGCCGGCCCACGGCTTGGCAATCAGGAAAGCGTGGGACCAGAGGCCGGGGCGCCGGTCCCAGCGCAGGATCGCTTGGGCTCGCCGCAGGGTAACGCCGGGGATATCTCGAGAACCGACCAGGCCAATCACCATCTGCCCCCGGTTCCCGACGCCGTATTCCCTTCCCATGACCTCGATCGCTTCCTTAAAGAAGGCCAAATTGTCCTTCCCCTTAGCCCACTTCGACCAGTCGCCCAGTTGCTTGTTGCGCTCGGTGACGAGGGATCTGCGCATTGGACCTCTCCATCAAATCAGGTGAAATTCCTCTCCGTCCTCGTTGAGACGAAGCCTGTTCCGGTCGCCGAAGTCCACGCCTTCCCCACCCGCCCAGAACTTCCAGGCGGGCCGACGATAGGGACGGACCAGATAACTTGAAAAGTGAACCCGCAGGACATGGGGAGCCTTGTCGGAAGGATGCAACCGAACCACCCCGAGGTTGTTGTCGACGGTCGACCACAACGCATGGCTTGCGATGTCCCAATCCAGGTTCCTCCCGCCGCTCTGGTCCCTGTAAACCGCCTGGATGCGGGCGGGGGGCTCCTCCGGCTTGGGTTCCGATAGGACTGGAAAAACACGCGAGGCGGGCGAGGCGATCAACTCGTGTACCTCCCGGCCCGGCAGATTCTCGATCGAAGCTCGGGCGTGACGGCCCGTGTGGATGTCGCCCGACAACATCAGGATGTCGTGCGGGCGCCGTTCTCGGTTCTCCCCGCGCAGGCTCCGCTCGATCAGGTTCACCAGCCGTCCAAAGTTCTCGGTGAAGTTGGACAGCGAATGGTCCTTCCAGTCCCCGAGTTTCTGAAACAGCGGCTGGGCGAGCACAAGGATTCCGGGGCCCGTCAACCCCAGTTGCCATTCCTCCAGAGCGTTCCACTGGTCCCCGGGCAGGAAGTAGGGACCGCCGGACTCATCCATCCGACTGCGCCGGGAGCGGGTGTCGGCGAGGAAGAAGGACGCCGGCGGAAGATCGAACTGTATCCAGGTCTGCCGATCCCCGCCGGGATTGAGCTGCCGCTGGAAGCTCCGATAATAGCGGTCGGCGGCCTCGCCGTAGCGCTCTCGCCAGCTCTTGGTGTAAGTGTGCGGCAGGTGCCGCTGGCGTTCGGGGTAGTCGTTCCAGAACTCGTGGTCGTCGCACATAAAAAAGTTCGGGGTGGTCATCAGCGCGCCGCGATACGCCTCATCGCCCCAATAGCGGGAGTAATACTCGCCGACCAGGGCGTCGGCGCCTTTCCAAAGAGCCGTCGGAACCGGAAAATCCAGATAGATCTGATCGCCCAGAAGCAGCTTGAAGGCCGGGCGGGGTTCCTCGAAATCCAGCGCGGCGAGAACGGCTCTGCGAAAAAAGCCTTCCTTGTCGTCGTTCTGCCAGAAGCATGAGGAGAAGATGAAGCTGATGCCCTCGTCCGGAAGTTGGGAAGGCATCGCGCGCCAGAGATAACTGTGTTCTCCAAGCTCCGGGATGGTAATCGCGAAGGTTCGCCCGGGCTCGGGTTGGGCAAGGCGCACGGTCACGACGGCGATCCGACGGCGGAAGCCCTTCAGCTCGTCCAGGAGTACCTGTTCCTGCATCACTCGCACGGGCGAACCCGCGAGCCCCCTGCGGACACGGACGGGACGCACCACGAAATCTCCGGGGCCGGGATGGGCATACCAGATACGCCAACCGGCGCCATTCGCCAAGGGAGCTCCCGGCACACACCAGACCTTAGCCATCCGCTTTCCTCTGTATCTTCATCGTTGGCGCCTCATGCCGCGACTGCGGGGGATGCGGGAACAAATATGCCGATTCCCGACGATCTTCCCTTTCTTCTCCTGGCCTATCCGAATCATCGCCACTTCAGAGCCCTTCCTCACACGTTCACAATTCGTTCCTCCAAGAGAACATCGGTCTCGGGCGGCGACTGGTTGTCCAGGAAGCTTTCCAACTGAAAACCGGCGTCGGGCTTAAGCACCGTCAAGGCGAGCATCGCCTTGGGTTTCGTATCCGCCAGACCCGGGTCAAGCGCCAGCGCGGCTTCGGCGAAAACCATCGTGCCGAGAGGCCGTAATGCGCCGGCTCCGTACACGCTCCTGAAGTTCTTGTTGAAGGCGCCGGTCAGTTGGGCGCCAAATTCCGCCAGGGCGATCATGGCTTCCGAAGGCCGTCCCTTGGCCTTCCGCCGAAACTCGCTCATCTTGAGACCGGCTTCATAGGCTCCCCTCACGACCCGTGATTCGATAAAGAGGAGACTCCTTAGCAAGGTTTCGCCATGACCGTCGCGGAGCGCGTCGGCAATCAGGCGGCCCCGAGTATTCTCCCCGGGACGATAGAAGCCCGCCGTTCGGTCGTGGCCGACGGCCGTCAACACCTCATGGATCCTGGTGGTGCGTGCGGCGAGATCGGCGACGGTTGCCGAGGATGACGCCATGGCCTCCCGTTGAATTCTGTCGGGCCAGTTCCAGTACACCTCCCGGTCCGTGTTGAAAGTCAGCTTGCCCCCTTGCAGTCTCACGGACGTCGACGGCGGGATTGCGGCGTAGACCAGAAGGGCGGCGGCCGGCACAAGGTCGCCGTACTTCTTGAGGTCCCGAAAATAGTAAAAGGGAATCAAGTTCTTGAGCGCAGCCTGCAGCCGGCGGGACATGTCCATGTAAAGTGAGTGTTCGGGGGACTTCTTTGCGGGGGCCTTCAACCAGGCTTCCGCAACCTTGCCGGGCAGGCTCAAATCGAGGGAAATCAAAGTGTCGCCGAAGTTTCCGGTGCCGTTGGCGGCTATCTGATCGGCGGCTTTGTCCAGATCCGCGACCCAGTCGTCGAACGTAGCTCCGCTTTCCGTCGGATGGAAAGTGTCGGGGAAATAGGTGAGCGTGTAGGGCTTAAACTGAGATTGAAGTTCGGCCGTCCTCATTCCCTTCGTGGCCTGCCGGAGCGAATAGCGGCAGCTCAAGGATTCGGTCGAGAATACCCGGACGTGGCTATCCGGACTCGTCGCGAGCCGAGCACCTACGGCCAACTGGCTCTCCCTGGCCGATTTGCCCCTGGACACGGAGGTGACGACGTCCGCCGCATCCAGTTCGTAGATCAGGACCCGCCCCCCATCGTCCGTCGCGGCGACCTTGGCCAAGGACTGGTTGATGTTCCGA
>CAYRCA010000058.1:0-13822 GCA_964422565.1 uncultured Acidobacteriota bacterium
AATCCGTTCCAGGGGTGGTGAGCCCACGAGCTCGGGCTCCGGCGGTCGTGGCGCGGGCGCCTGGCCGATTGCGGGGGGTGCGTGGCGTGCGGGGGCCTCGTCGCGTGCAGGGAGGGAAACCCGCCTCGGTCCTCCCGGAACCACCAGATGTCCTCGAGCGAAGAGCCGGGCGAGAGCGGTCCGGTACGTCGGGACCTCTGCGGCGGGAAGGCACGTCTGGACGCATTCCGGTTCCGGAAGCGTGTCGGTGATGAGATCGCTCAAGGTATCCCCGGGGCCCACTTCCACGAAGAGCCGGACGCCGTAGTCGTTCCAGAGGGCCCGGACGTTGCTCATCCAGTGGACGGTAGACTCCAGGTGGGACATGAGAATGCGCCGGATCTCACGGGGATCGGAGGGATAGGGCGCCATGGTCGTGTTGGAGACGACGGGGATCTGAGGGGCATGAAACGGGATGGAGGAAACGTACGCCTCGAGCTCCTCGTGGATGACCCGCATGATGGGGGAGTGGAAGGCCATGCTGACCCGCAGGAGGGTGGAACGGTATCCCCGCTCCTTCAGTCCTGCGCCCAGATCCCGGATGGCGTCGGTGGTGCCGCTCAGAACGACCTGATGGGGTGCGTTGATGTTGCCGATGTGGACGTCGCTCCGGCCCTGGATCATCTCCTGCAGCAACTCCAGGGGGGCGTCCGTGGCCGCCATGGCCCCGGGGTCCCCGTGCAGGGCACCGGCCTTGTCCATGCAGAGGGCCCGCTTGTTCACGATTCGAAACCCGTCCTCCACGGAATAGACGCCGGCCAGGCACAGGGCGGTCAGCTCCCCCAGGCTGTGGCCGGCCATGGCCACGGGGCGAACGCCGAGGGCGAGGAGGTGTCGCGCCAAGGCGTGTTCCACGGTGAAGAGAGCGGGTTGTTGCCACCGGGTCTCGTGCAGGTCCCCCTCGCGATCGCGGAACAAGAGGTCCAGGAGGTCGAAGTCCGCGGCCGCCGCCGCCCGATCCATCCACTCCCGGATGACGGGAGAGGACTCGTAGAGCTCACGCCCCATTCCTGCGTACTGCGACCCCTGTCCCGGAAACACCAGGGCGAGCGGCACGGCAGGAGCGTCTTCGCGGCCCAGGAAGATCCCCTGCTGCGCCAGGGACCGCGCCGCTTTCGGTGAACTGATGGCGGCTTCCGCAAGAGCTGCGGACCTCTCCATGGCGGCGAGCGCACCCTCTTCGGATGGCGCCACGACCGCCATACCGTAGTTGCACCCACCCAACTCGGTCCGGAAGAAGGAGACACCCTGGAGCACGGGGCTGCCGCCGCCCGTACCTTCCGCGAGATTCGAGCTGCTGCCGGGTGAGACCAGGATCGTACCCGCCGGATCCAGGGCCTCTTCCACCTGCACGACGTAGTTGGAACCCCCGAACCCGAAGGCGTTGACCTGAAGCCTCCGTGGCAGGCCGTCCCTGCGCTTCCAGCCGAGCGGCTCCCGGGGGAGGAGGAGCCCCGAGCCTTCCAGGGCGATGTCCGGGTCCGGGTGTACATAGTTGAGAGTGGGCGGGAAGACCCCCGCGTTCATGGCGGTGACGCCTCGAATGAGGCTGTTGAGGCCCGAGGCGCCCAGGGTGTGTCCGATCTGGGATTTGAAGGAGGAAATCACGGTGCGCCGGGAGGGAGGGAAGAAGGTCTTGAGGGCACGGACCTCCTCCACGTCCCCCTGCCGGGTGCTCGTCCCGTGGCATTCCACCAGGTCCACGGCATCGGGCCCGTAGGGTGTGTCGCGAAAGGAGGCGCGGATGGCGAGGGCCTGGGTGGCACTGGAGGACTCCACCATGCCGCGGTGGTTGTTGCTCGCCCCCAAGCCGGTGAGGACGGCGTGGACGCGCGCCCCTCTTGCGCGGGCCACGCTTTCCCGCTCGATGACGATCATGCCCCCGCCCTCGCCGAGGACCATCCCGTCTCTCTCGGCATCGAACGGCCGGGAAGCCTCCCGAGCGGGTCGTTCCCGTCCTGATAGCCCGTAAAGCGCACCCAGGGCGGAAAACTCCAAGAAATGCAGGTGGGTCAGGGGTTCCTCGCCCCCCCCGACGATCGCCGCGTCGATGATACCGTTTCGGATCATCTGGACGGCGCTGTGGAGTGCGACGAGCGAGGTGGCGCAGGCTGCGGAGACGGAATAACTGGGCCCCATGAAGCCATACCGGTTGCAGACGAAGCCGCCTGCCGCGCAGTTGAGTCTGCCCAGGAGGGTCGTGTCGTCCGGGGCCATGCGCCCGGACTTCACCTCCCGTTCGATGGCGCTCAACTGCTCCGGCGTGAGGGAAACGGCCTTCTGGATGTCGGCGAGGATGTCGTGAACGTACGCCCGGATGTGCATATTGGTGAGGGGACCCGCCGCCTCTCCCGAGTTCTGGGAGATGAGGACGCCGATGCGCTCGCGCGGGATGCCCGACTCCAGGATGCCGGATGCCCGAATGGCCCCGTCCGCCAGCCACAGGGTGAGCTTGGTGGCTTCGGTCATGGTCCGGAAATCATGGGGAGGGATCCCGAGTCCGTTGCGGGAGACCCGAAAGTCTACGAAGGCGCCCACCTTGCAGTAGGTCTTGTCCGGGGCGTAGGGCTGCGGATCGTAAAACCGTTCGTGATCCCACCGCGAAGGCGGGACCGGCGTGATCCCGCTTTGCAGAGCCAGGCTTGCCGCCCACACCTCTTCGGGACTCTTCCCCAGGGCATTGACGAGGCTCATCCCGGTGATGGCAACCCGTTCGCGATCGCCCCCGCCGGGGGCGCCTCGTCTCGGGCCCGGACGAACCCCGGAGGATGGAATACCTCTCCATAGCGGTGCGTTGGGTGGGGGTTCCGCGAGTTCCTCGTTGGACACCAGGAACGGCTGGTGCAGTACGAGAGGGCCTTCGGCCAGCTCGCGGTGAAAGGACACCAGATCCCGGGCCTCACGGAGGAGGCCGGCGCAGGCCCCGCTCATGAAGCGCCCGCGCTCCAGACAGGCCTCCTCATCCAGGGGCTTCCCCCCTGGCCGGTCCAGTCCGCGGGCCGCGGTGAAGAGGCTCCCCGCGGTCATCTCCTCGGTCTTGGTCCGGAAGGAACCCTCTTCTTCGCGGCCCGCCGCAAACTCCCTCTCCAGGGACAGCATGGCAGTCACTCGCGGTGTCCTCAAGGATCGCACCCGAAGCCCGGTTGCCTGGCCCGAGATGACGGTTTCCCCGAGGGACGACTCCAGGATCAGCCGCTGATAGAGCGCGGTCAGAGCACCGGTCTCGATCATCTCCCGGGTGGCGAGATAGGCGGTGCCCATCTGGATGGCGTCGGCGCCGAGCATGGCGGAGATGAAGGCGGTCTCCCGGTTGAAGATCCCTCCCGCAAGAATCACGCGGCAGTTCTGGAACAGGGACGGCTTGCGCCGCCTCAGGTCCAACACCATCTGGGCGAGGGTGAGGGTGCTGTGTTGCCCCACGTGGCCGCCCGCCTCGTAGCCCTCGCAGACCGCGTACCGGACGCCGGCTTCGAGGGCCAGCGTCAGCAGCGCCTCGTCGGGAGCGATGTACGCGACGCCGATGCCGAGCTCCAGCAGTTCCTTCAGGGGGGAGAGGTCGCCGCCTGCGATCCAGACAAAGGGAGGCCTGTGCTTTCGGATCCAGGCCAGGTGCGTCTCCCGGAAGCGGTTCTCTGCCAGGGCGATGACATTGACTGCAAAAGGGCGCCCTTCCATCACCTCCGGCAACCGTCCGAGCCTCCGGTCCAGTGCCTCCCCGTCCATCAGGCCCAGGGCGACGGTGGGCAGTCCACCGGCATCGGCAACCCTTGCGGCAAGCTCCGGGACATCGGTGACGGACGCCATGGCGCCTTGGATGAAGGGGTACCGGGTCCCCATCTCCTTGGCGACGGAGTTGTCCAAGAAACAACCCCTCTTGACCTCGGCCAAGCGGCAGCAAGATCCAATCTCCTCGATGAAGGCCCTTACGGCCCCCTCGGTCCCAGACCCGAAGCGCTCCACGAACGCCGCCGCAAAGGCAGCCTCCACACCCAGAGGAATGACCTCGTCCTGGGCGAAACGGCTCTCCAGGGGGTGGAGGGCCCGGGCCTGCACATGACTGGCGAACGAACGCCGGCTTCCCTCTGTGATCCCGGCCCCGCACAGCGAGCTCTCGAGCGCCCTCAGTTCCTTGAACGCCAGGGAGTTTCCCTTGTTGAAGAGGCGGCAGGGACTCTGGAGCTCCAGGCCCACCAGCTCCGTGGAGTCCAACCGGAGGCTGGCGAGCTGCCGGCGCTGGAGAGGATCCACGGCAACCAGGTCCGTCAGCCAGTGGACGCTCTCGAAGACAATTCCGGCAGCCCCTGTGGACAGGAAGGCCGCGGCCGCCTCGGGGGTGGAGACGCCGCCCCAGACGAGGATGTCCGGCGCGTTCGAGGAGCTGCGCGCCATCTCCTTGGCCGCGGAATAGAGCGTCAGGGTCGTCTCGGCGCTCACGAACCCAGACGCCTCGCATCCCTTGAGGACGATGCGCCCGATGCTCGGGTGGTCGTTGATGACGGCTGCCAGGAGATCCGTGTCACCCGTAATGGGAAAGCAACGGTGGCTCGCCGACAACTCCTCCCATCTCTGGAAAACCACGGGAGGGTCTTCAGGAAGAAAGGGTCGGTGGAGCTCCACCCAGATGTTTCGGACTACGGTTCCCTTCAATGCCTGCTGCAACGATGGGTCAAAAAACGCAGAGGCAGAGATCTTGATATCGAGAACATGGCCGGCAGACTCGGTTGATCGTAAGAGAGACCGTAGACTCTCCACGCTCATCATGGAAAAATCAAATACGGCTCTGCTTCCAGTTCTTCGGGCCAATTGGATCACCTCTTGGGTGATCTCTTGTGGCCTCCAGACGAAACCGATGAGAGAATCCGAGTGCTCGGCCACTAGGTCACAACTCCCATTCGAAAACGGTCTTTGTCCAGTTGACGACGATGTGCCGGTTGGTTCCGTCCCATCCGTTTCGCCCGGCCAACATTACGCGGGTCATTTCTTCCGAGCAAGATACCATTCTGTAGCGTCCCTCCCGATTCCCAACTCGGCAAGGTGGCGCAGGTCCGCTTCCAGAACCTCGGGAGTGCTGTACTCCAGGATGCGGTATCGGGGATCGGTCCAGACGCACCGCCTCTGACCCCAGATGCTCACTTCCCGCGGCCCGGTGAGGCGAATGCGGTGGATCAGGTGGATGCCGGCCAGCGCCGCCACTTCGATCACCATGTCGGTGCAGTTGTTGGCCGTCACGCCGAACTGGTCGTACCTCCTTTGCATCACGTATTCGTGGATCCGTCGATGCCGCCGTTGGGTGATCGGCATTCGCCAGACGAACGTGGGGGGGCGATTGGGCTTGCCGGTCTGGAATGTGCCGTCGGACCTCGTCTCCCACAGGTACGCGATCGCATCGGGATGGCCCTCCCGGGTTCGCTGGAACACGCCGTCATGGTACCGGGGCTCGACGAGCCCCAGGTCGCCCGTGTGGCCAAACTCCATGCGACTCCCGGGACTCTCCAAGATGAGCCAGCTGTGCCCCCAGGGACGCTGCCAGATGGAGAAGAGCAGCGACCGCGTCGTGCTGTAGTCCCAACGGGCCGCTTCGTTGAGGATATAGAGGCCATACCCCTCGTCTCCGACCGGCGTGTGGGTGGCGGGGTCCAGGTCGGCATCGGCTGCAAAACGGCGCACGATACCGACCGGCTGGGCACTGTAGCCATCTGGTTGCATCGGAGCGAAGAGCCTGGGGGTTCTGCCGGCACATCGGAGGGCAACCCCCGCCAGCCATCTCATCGCTGCTTGGAGAGGCCCTCGATATCCTTCTTTGGTCGCCCTTTTCTTCATAGGGGTTTTCTGAAGATCCTATATTTTTTGTGTGGCTTTGCACCAGCTTCCTCGATCAAGGAGTTGATCGACTCGTTGTCCTCGAGGGTCCAGCCCATTTCGAGCTTTTGAAACTTCTTCTTCTCCCTGGCAATGGCATAGATGTGTCGGAAGGCCAATATGGGGAAACCCAGTTGACGGTACTTTTCCTTGACCCCAAACATCAGCAATCGCAATCCGTTGATCTCCCGCCGGTAGAGGAGCGCCTTGGGAAGACCCAGGAGGCCGATCCGTCCGTTGAGGCGTTTGAGCAAGGGGTTGATGTCTGGAAAGATCACACAGACCGCCGCCGGCTCATCGTCATAGTAGATGAAGAACACGAGATCCGGGTCCGCGAAGGGCTTCACGCTCTTCTTGATGTCGAGCATCTCATGATCGCTCAAAGGGACAAAACCCCAATTCCCTGACCAGGAGTCATTGTATATTTCCCGGATCAGGCCGAATTCTGCATCCCGATTCTTCGGATCTACCTGCCGGATACGGACGCCCTTCTTGTTGGCGACCTTTCCAGCAAGACGCTCCATCCAATCCGGCAGTCGGTACTCTCCCTCTATTTTGAAGGCCAGCAGATCCTTCTCTTTGGTGAAACCGTAGGATTCGGCCAGCCGTTGGTAATACGGTGGGTTGTACGCCATCATCACGGCAGGCGGAACCTCGAAACCTTCGATGAGCAAGCCCGCTTCGTAATTCAACGAAGGGCTGAGCGGACCCCTCAGGACCGTCATCCCCTGCTGCCGCGACCAGGTCTCCACGGAAGAATAGAGGGCCGCCGCGACCTCCGGGTCGTCCGTGCACTCGAAAAAACCCCAGGTGCCCATCTTCTCGTCGTGGCACTCGTTCGAGCGACGGTCGATGATGCCGGCGATCCTTCCCACCGTCTTCGATCCGCGCCGGGCCAGAAAGAGGGCGCGCTCGGAAAACTCCCAGAAAGGGTGCGCCCCGGGAGTCAGCATCCGGCGAACCTCTTTCTTGAGGGGAGGGACCCAGTTTGGGTACTCGGCATAGATCTTCCAAGGAAGGTCGATGAAGGCGTGCCAGTCCGATGGGGAGTCGACAGGAAGAATCTCTACGCCGGCCATGGTCGCTTCCCTCGATTTGCGGCAGCCCGAGGGCTCCGCGTTCGTCCGTGTGCCGGGTGGCCGCCAACCCCCGCGAGGGTGAAGTGCTTCATGTGCGCCGAGCCTTCCTCCGAGGTCGCCTTCCTGCCGAGACACCCGCCGGGCGGGTAGCGAACCAGCGGGTACGGGGGACGATCCGTCGTCAAACGGGGAAACCAAACCCGACCTACTTCCTCTCAAATTCTTGAGCGCCGCTTGCAGGAACAATACCGCCCGATGGTGGTCCGTCAAATTTCGATACCCGGGTGCGTTCCGCCCCGGCGGCCCGTCACATGGTGCAGTTCCGTCACATGTGGCGGCAGTGGCCGGAGCGGATTTCCTGGAAGGGGTTTCCGTTTTCCTTGCATCGGCGGTGCGTTACGTGTGCGGCGTTACTCAGGGGCTGACGGCCTGCCGCTTGCACACTCTCCCTGTAGGGCAAGCCCACAGCGGCGAGCCTCCACGGGACCCGCGGGGCGGAGAAAGGGTGGTGACGAGGGTGACGGATCGATGGAGAGCTTCACGATGATGGAGTGGAAACGTGGATCTCCGGGGATGGAGGTCTTCTGGACAGCTTCCGACGGAACGGCGCATGAGAAGGGAGGACACCATGAAGTCGAGTATTCGCGACAAGACCGAGGGTACGTTTCACGAAGTGAAGGGGAAGGTGAAGGAGAAGACCGGGGAGCTCATTGACGACCCCGAGCTGGAGGGCGAAGGCGCTGCGGAGAAGATCTCCGGGAAAATCCAGAAGAAGGTCGGTAAAGTCAAGGAGGATCTTGGAAAATAACTGAAGTGCGATTTCTGCAAGTTACCATTCTTGTATCGGCTGGCATTGCAGGCAACTGGGGGGGCGAAGCACGCAGCCGAGTGAGTTTTCGTGTACGTAGGTCGAAACAAGACAAGAAACCACGAAATTGAGGGATCGAGCCATGAAGACAGTACATGCAGTATCTATCATTGTGGCAGCAGCTGCGCTGCTGGTGCTGGGCGGCTTCGCCCGCGCATCGCAAACGGACACCGACATCGAGACCAGTGCGAAACAGTCGTATATCTTCAAGAACTACCTAAAGGGGGATGACGTGAAGGTCCAGTCCAAGGACGGCGTCGTCACGTTGACCGGAACCGTCTCGGAGGAATCGAGGAAGACGTTGGCCGGGGAGACCGTGGCGTCGTTGCCGAATGTGAAGAAGGTGGACAACAAGATAGAGGTCAAGGGGGAGAGGCCCGCCGAGCGGTCGGATGCCTGGCTCAAGACCAAGGTGAAGACGACCCTTTTCTTCCACCGCAGCGTGAGCGCCTCCACCGAGGTTGACGTCAAAGACGGCGTCGTGACCCTGCGAGGCGAAGCCGACAGCCAGGCGGAAAAGGACCTTACCGCCGAGTACGCCAAGGATGTGGAAGGGGTCAAGAGCGTAAAAAACGAGATGACCGTGGCAAAGACCCCCAAAGAGAAGCGAACGGTAGGGGACAAGATCGATGACGCGTCCATCACCGCGCTCGTCAAGACGACGCTGCTCACTCACAAGTCGACCAGTGCCCTCAAGACCTCCGTCCAGACCAAGGATGGTGTGGTGACCCTGAGCGGAGAGGCCGCCAACGCAGCCGAGGTGGCCTTGGCCACCAAGCTGGCGAACGACGTCAACGGGGTGAAGTCCGTAGACAACCGGATGACCGTCAAGTAGTTCGGTTACCGGGGAGAGAGTGCCAAGGCCGGCTATTACGTCCGCGTAATAGCCGGCCCTGGAGGGCAAACACATGATACACTACGAAGTAAAAAGCAAATGCAAGTGATCTTACAAACCGGAAAGGCTTCATTATGAAGTTTCGACTTAAAGTCGTTCCATCTCTTGCCACAGCACTACTCGGATTGATCATCATCCTGCCCGCTTGCGCAACCACTGGGCGGGATCGGGCCACAAAGACAACTACGTCGATAACGGCTGTGGAATCAGTTTACAAAGAAGCTTCGAATCAAATCGCCGCAACCAATTCATCGCTGCTAGAACTTGTCCAGCCTATCCAACAAAACGTCAAGAAAGCCTACAGTGATTACGCCGCAAATGTGGACAAGACCGAGAAGCTGGCCACGCAGCTGCACCGTCATACAGAACAGATGACCCTACGGCGCGATGCCTACTTCACCGAGTGGGAACGTGAGTACACGAGTCCTGCGATCCGCGAGCTCGGGGAACGGCGCCGCATCGAGCTGAAGGCGGTATACGCGCAAATCCCGGAGGCCAGCATTGGGCTCAGGGGCGACCTCGCGTCCTATGTCACGGATATCCGGGAGATCGAGATGTATCTCGCGAACGACCTCACGCCCCAGGGGATCCAAGCCATCCGGCCGATCGCCCAGAGGGCGGTGAAGGACGGCGAGAGCGTGAAGGAGGGGATTCACCGGGTGCTGATCGCCATCGACCTGGTCAAGGCCGAGATGGCTCAAGGCGGAGTGAAGCAGTGATCCCGGTGACGGCGGGGCGGCTCCGGGCCGGCGCCCCGCCTGCGGAGTCGACAAGGATCCGAATCTCGCCCATGGGGAGAAACTGCGGACAGGCGCGTCAATCGGATAAAATTTATAGCCACTCGGATATATCGATGCAATGCGTCGTTGACCGCGGGCCGATCTGCTGAAGAATCAAAAGTGTCGACTGGTGTTCTCGACAGAGCGCGGATAGATCTTTTCTTTGTCGGGTCCTTGGATACTCAAGCGCCCACTGCGTAGCGCCACTTGAAAGGAGAAAGCCATGCTGTGGACAATCGTTGTGGTGTTGATCGTTTTGTGGCTTCTGGGATTGGTGAGCAGCTACACCATGGGAGGCTTGATTCATGTCCTGCTGGTGATCGCAGTTATCGTGGTGCTGATCAATCTGATTCAAGGCCGCAGGCTCCGGTAGAAGCCAGGAGGAGGACCAAGATGCTCACGACCATCGCGGTCGTCCTGGTTGTTCTCTGGTTTCTCGGTCTCGTCACCTCGTACACCATGGGCGGACTGGTTCACATCTTACTCGTCATAGCGGTCGTCGTGCTTCTGATTCGTGTCCTTCAAGGACGGCGCCTGTAACGGTTGTGGCGAGTTGAATGTCAGTAGGATCGTGGCGGCCATTGCGTTCGGCGTGATTGCTGGTCGGGTTGTCACCGGCACCTCCGGCGCGCGGTAGGGTTCGCATGTGGAGCCATCCTGGAATTGGAGAAGAGGAAATGAGCGCAGTCAAGATTGCGGCAATCCTCCTGATCGTAGCCGGCATCCTCGGGCTGGTGTACGGCGGTTTCAGCTATACCAAGGGGAGACATGAGGCGAAACTGGGACCGGTCGAGCTGTCGGTGAAGGACCGCCAGCGGGTGAACGTCCCGGTTTGGGCCGGCGTCGGGGCAATCGTGGCCGGCGGTGCACTCCTGGTCTTTGGGAGCAGGAAGGGGTAGGGGCGGAGCAGCTTCGCCTTGGCAACGTGCCGCTGGTTGGGCGCTGGGGTGCACGCCCTGTTCCGGCACGGTGGGGCAAGGCAGTCTTGGGATGTGCACCCCCGCCCGAAGAAGCGGGCGGGGGTGCATGCGGGAATGGAAGCGACTGGCGTGGGTTCTTCTCCCAGGAGATCGCTCGCGAGCACAAGGGCCGGGCGGCGGTCTGGGTGGAAGCCGGCAAGCTCCTCCGGGTCCGGCAAGCTTCCGTTCGGTACCAGGCGGCGGGCAGACCGTTCCCCCGAGCGTCGTTCCCGCCAGGACGCAGGCGTTGTACGCGCTACTTCCTTCGAGGTCACCCGGAAAAGCCAACTTCTCGGCCTGCTGGGGGGCCTGCTCGGCCTTCAGGGCGCCGGCGCCGCGCCGGGGCTCGCCTCGATGCTCGACCTGAACAGCGACATCAATCCGCTGGATGACATCATGCGGATTGTCAAGAACAGCCTGACCGTCAAATCCCAATAAGTCGAGCGCTCAACGATGTGACGTGGCTGGCGCCTGTCGGCGGCAGCGTGCAGCGGTTATCGCTTCTCGTCCCACCGTAGAGGTTATGGTGTTGAATCTGATGTTCGGCTCTTTGTCGAGCAATTTCATGGCTCCGATCAGAACGCTGAAGTTTACGGACCTCAGATGGTCCTGCAAGGTTTCCTTGGTCGTCCACTCGTTCTTGAAGAGGATCGTCCTGTCCGCCTCAACGTCCACGTAGCAGTTGCAGCCCATGCAGCCCTGCTCGCTCCGAATGGATCCCATGATCGCTTTGAACGTTTGAAGGATCTCCTTCCACTTCTCCGGCGGCACCGTCATATGGAACGTCGCGTCCATCATGGGAGTTTTCCTTCCTATCGTCTTTCCTCTGAGAGCCTCAGCGTCCGTTCGGATACCCTTCAATGTCGTCAGATACATCCGGGACTGGTCTGGAGTAAGGTTGCCAGTCTTCAAACCGTCTCCGATCTTCTCCTGGATAAGAACCATCTTGTTGTCGATGCTTCTTTCGTGATCGGGCCATATACGCGCACCGTCGCACAGCCCGATAATGATAACAGGGCCAACGAGAGAATCAGTGACGTCGTCATGCAAATAGAAGCTTTCACCTCTATCCTCCTGTTCGCCGAGGTCGACCCGCATGGGTACACTGGGCGTTCTCGGGCCTTCGCAGGGGGCACGACGCTGCTTGTCTTCCGCTAGCCCGACTAAAAGCAATCATCGTGCCGGATTGGATTCAGGGGATGCTGCAGGTGGCCAGGCAGGGGCCAGGCTTCGGCGGACCGGGGCAAGGTAGGACGGAGCGCCCGCTGTGCCGTGATTCCTTCCCGTCACATCTGACGGCCCTGCCAAATGCGACGGCAAATGTTGACGCCTTTCCCCCTGTGTCCCGATCCGGTCGGCATTGTCGTCCAAATCGCCGGCACGGTTCCCCCGGCACGGTAGTTGCGTCTAGCTCTGACGGGCATGAAATCCGTCCAACGCGCTGACGCTCCGAATCATCTTCACCTCGAGCCGGAGGCGGCAGTAGCCAAGAGGCGGATCGCGAACGGGAATGGAGAGGGGATCCCCATGAGAAGCAGCCGGCGGTTCTTCATCGTCCTGATCGGCAGCGGCAGCCTTTTCGCCGCTGCGTGCGGGCAGCAGGGCTCCAACGGCGATGGGGCACCGGCCCCCTTCGCCCCCCGTGATTTTCGTGCGTTGGCCGGGGTCAGCATGGGCGCGTACGGGGCCATGAACATCGGGACGAAGCGGCCGGACCTCTTCGGGACGATCGGGGCTCTCGGAGGCCCGGTAGACATGAAGGAGCTCCTGGCCCAGCTGATCGGTGACAACCTCGAGGTGAAGCCCCAGGCGGGCGTTCCCCGGCAGGAGGGAGACGACTTCACGTTTGACCACATGAGGCCGTACCCGAGCCGCAACACGCGGATCCGCATGATCCAGGACCTGGTGCTGGCGTTCGGGAATCCGTTCCTCCACCACCCGGATCCCTCGAAGCTGTACCTGGCGTCCGACTCCGAGCCCGCTGCCGTCGGAAGGGACGATCGATACGGGTCGTTTTCCCCGCTCGCCGACCCCCGGGGATTTCTCGACGGGGGTGACGCGAATGCCGACGGGCTCCGCCAGGTTGGGGAAGTGCCCGACCGGCCCACGGACGTGCTCCTGCTCGCGGCGGGATCGCTCGCGTCGGTGTTCGGGCTGGCGGGGACCACGGTGGGCGGGCGTGAGCTCGTCGACCTCGACGCCGACGGGATCTACGACGTGGGCGACGGCATCGTGGTGAACTTCTCGGAGCCGTTTGTGGACCGGAACGGAAACTTCGTCTTCGAGCCCGAGCTGGGGGAGACCTTCGAGGACGTGGGACTCGACGGGGTGGCGGGGACTGGCGACTTCGGCGAGGGGAACGGCGTCTTCGACTACGACCTGGACCGCAGCGCATGGCTGGCGGAGGACCCCTTCTCGCGGTTGGCCGCGCGGCCGGCCGCCGAGATCGCCCTTCAGCGGATCTACATGGATGTGGGCACGGGGGACGAGTTCGGGTTTGCGCGCCACTACGACAACGTCGTCGCGATGCTCGACGGCAAGGGGCTCTCGCCGGTGGTTCGAAACGGATTTTCCGGCAACTGCTTCGCCGTACCGAGACCTTCGGAGCCCTTCCTCCTGATCCGGTACGACGGCGGACACGTGGGAATCCCAGGAGACGACGCGATTCGAGACGACCTCCTCGGCGGAGACTTCTGCGGCGCCGTTCCCATCTGGCAGCGCCTGCTGACGCTCATCGGCTACCTGGACCGGAGCTTTCCCGACGGCTTCTTCGGGGTGGGTGGGCTTCAGGTGGCCGGAGACGTGATTTCGTCCTCCATCCCATCCCCCGCCTTGGCGCCGGCCGCCGAGCAGCCCGCGCCCGCGCGAGAGGTCGTGGTGTACCGGCCGCCCGCCTTCGTCAACACGGCCCGGAGTTTTCCCATCGTCTACTTCCTGGGAGGGTACGGTCAGGACCCCGAGGACTATCGGCGGGTGGGGAATCTCCTGGATGTGCTGATCGGGGCCGGAGCCGTGCAGAACATGTACTTCGCGTTTCTGCCGGGCTCGGGGGGCCACCGGGGCTCCTTCTTCGTGAACCACCGCGTTCCCGAGTCCCAAGTGCCCGGACTGGCCGCGGTCACGAGCGGCCGCTACGAGGACTCGATCCTCCAGGACCTCATCCCTGAAATCGAGAACGGCATCCTGGCGGGCCGCGTGCGGGCGCAATGAGGCGGGTGCATGATGACCAGTGAAGGCCGGCGACCCGAACGCTCCACCGCGCTGCGCAGGCGCGCCGAAGGGAGCGCTAGGAAGAGTGCGGCGCAGCCGCCGGAGAACGTCGCGGCCCTGTCGCCCGAAGAGAC
>CAYRCA010000059.1:0-13806 GCA_964422565.1 uncultured Acidobacteriota bacterium
GGTTCCGGTCATGACCCACACCGATTCGCCGTCGGTGACGGGCGAAGGTGAGGACATGTTCTGCTTGCGCATCATGACGTTGCCGCCGCTCAACGGACGCTTCCATCGAGTCGTTCCATCGCTCCGGTCCACGGCCCAAAGGTAGAGATCGTCGCCGTCGGCGACGTTGAGGAATATCGTTTCCCCCCAGATGATCGGCGTGGACCCGCTGCGGTCTGTCATGGGGAGCTTCCAGGCAACGTTCCGCTCCCGGTCCCAGGAGAGGGGCAGCCCCGTCTCGTCGCTGATTCCGTTCAGATTGGGACCGCGCCATTGCGGCCAGTTGTCCCCAAGGATCGCGGAACAAGACAGGAGCGTGACGATCCCGAGGGAAAGCAAGGCCTTTCGCATGATACCTCCTTCACAGGTCGCTGAAATAGTTGTCCCGAGGGTGTTGTCGAATATTATGCCGGTCCGGGAGGGAAAAGTCCACCCGGAGCGCCGTCGACAGGAACCGAGACGGGGGGGACATCCAGAGACACGGCGCGGCCGCTGGGCGAGTAAGCCGCGGATGCACCGATTACACTGAGTCAAGGCGGGAAGACCGGGGTACGGCGGAGGCCCACTCGGTGAAAGTATCCGCGGGTTGAGGATTCCGTCGACCGAGAGGGGGCGGTCGCGCCGTGCCATGCCGTCAGCCGCCGCCGACCCCGTAGACGTGGCCCAGGGTGCGGACGATCAGCATGCCGCCGGAGATCGCCGGCGTGGCCATGCAGACCTCGTCCATCTCGTTCTGAGCCAGCAGTCGAAAGCGGGGTCCCGCCTGGACGACATAGACCGTCCCGGTCTCACTGGCGATGTAGAGCCGGCTGTCGGAGGCCACCGGCGAGGCACTGAACGAGCCGCCCTCTCCAACGCGTTCCCGGTAAACCATCTCTCCCGTTTCCGCCTCGTAGCAGGTGAGGACGCCGTTGTTCGCCAGCGTGTACAGATGGCCTCGGTAGACGATGGGAGTGGGGATGTATGTGCCGTACCGGTCCTTGCTCCAGGCGAGCCAGCGGCTCGATTCTGTTCCCCTCTCCGCCGAGATGTCTCCCCTGGCGCCCGGCCGGATCGCATAGATGGGCTGCACCGGCGAATATCCGGCGGTGACAAAGAAAAGACCGGACCCGACCACCGGAGTCGCCACCGTGATGTCGGAGTTGGGCCCCAACCGCCAGAGCAGCTCTCCCGTTCGGGGGTCGTAGCCCCGAACGGTGGTCCCGTTGGTGATCAGTTCGTCGCGGTCGGCGTCCCGATACACGGTGGGCGTTCCCCAGGTAGGGATCTCGTCGCGAGGTGTCCGCCAGACCTCCCGTCCGCTCTCCAGATCGTAGGCTGCGATGAAGGAGTCCCGCTGAATGTCCACCTGAACGATGACCGAGCCCTCGTAGATCACGGGGGAGCTGGCGTGGCCCCACTGGTAGGACGGATCGCGGAAGAAGCCGCCGTCGAGCATGCCCAGGTCGCGCTCCCACAGCTGGTTTCCGTCGAAGTCGTAGCCGTGTAGCGTGCCGGTGCCTCCGAACAGGACGACGACATGACGGCCGTCGGTGGCTGGAGTGGAGTTGGCTTGACTCGCCTTTAGATGTCGCTTGACCCGAGGAACGCCTTCCTTGGCAACCCGCCTCCAGAGGACACGGCCGGTCTCGCGGTCAAGGCTGTAAAGCTCCCAACTGTGTCGCGCCGTGTCGTCCACGGAACTCACGTCCCCGTACAGGCCGGTTCGAAAGGTGGCGTCCCCGCTGGCGCTGACCGCGGTCGTCACAAAGATCCGGTCCCCCCAGACGACGGGGCTGGAATTGGCGATCCCGGGAATCGAGGTCTTCCAGCGGATGTTGCGGCCGGACGAAAGGTCCCACTCCAGGGGCAGGCCCTGGCCGTCGGCGACGCCCGAGGCCGACGGCCCTCGAAAGGAGGGCCAGTGATCTCCCCTGTCCGCCGGCTCGCGCCCCGCGAGACCGAGGGCAAGAATCGGCAACAGGACGCCAAGGAGGATGAACGCGGGCACGGGATACTCCTTCCTTCGATTCGGGTTCGTCTTCCGCTTGGAACGATTAGATTGTATCCCATCCGAGTCGTCGTGATGCGCGGGGGGGCAAGCCCGCCTTCGCGTCCGCCGGCGATCTTCCACGCCGTATGCCGTCGCGGCCTTCCCGGCGCGGTCTCCCCGCAAGTTTTCTCCAGCCGGCCGCTCGGCCCGGTCGCCCAGACACGAGGAATGTCGACGTTCTAGACGGGGTTGAGCGACGGGGTTGAGCGAGGTTGCCTGTGATCGGGGGGCCTGCCATAATGGGTTCGTCCGCCGTCGATCCGAGGGTCGCCCACCTGATCGGACTCTTCGGCCTTCGTCGACGTGGGGGACCGACCCATGACACAGCCCTTCCATACTCGAACCCTGTTCGTGGCGGCGAGTCTTCTGTTGCTGCCGCCCCTTGGACTGGTCCTTCTTTGGCTTCGGTCCGGAACCCCAGTCTTGGGGAGAGTCCTGGGTTCGCTGGCGGCCCTGGGCCTGACCGGTCTCTACCTCCACCTGTTCTTCGGCCTGCGGATGGAACTCGACGGGACCGGCAGATACCCGATCTTTTCCTTTCACGACCCGGCGGCGCACTACGAGGCGCTGGTCCAGAGCCGGATCGAGCAGACTCCCGTGCCGCCGGTTCCCGAGATGCGGGCTCCTTTGGAACCAGTCGAGGAGGAGGCGGTGTCGACGGGGGATATCGAGCAGGCGGGTGAGACGGTCCCAGGGGCGCCCGCTCCAGCGGCCTATTGGACGGATTTTCGTGGGCCGAGGCGAGACGGGGTCTACACGGAGCGGGAGATCCGAACGGCCTACCCGGCGGAGGGCCTCCGATTGCTTTGGCAACAGCCTTCGGGCGGCGGTTACGCCTCCTTTGCGGTGGCGCGCGACCGGGCCTTCACCATTGAGCAGAGACGGGACCGGGAGGTGGTGACGGCCTACGAGGTCGAAACGGGCCGCGAACTTTGGAACCACGGCTGGGACGCGGAGTTTCGGGAAGCCATGGGAGGGGACGGGCCGCGGGCCACCCCGACCTGGGACGACGGATACGTCTACGCCTTGGGCGCCACCGGTCAGCTCGTCTGCCTGGAGGCCGAGACCGGAAAGCTTCGCTGGTCCCTGAACATTCTGGAGGACAACCATGCGGGGAATCTGCCTTGGGGCATGGCCGCCTCGCCCCTGGTCGTGGACGACAAGCTCGTCGTGCTTCCGGGTGGGGGTTCCGGTCGATCGGTGGTCGCCTACGACAAGCGAACCGGCGACAGAGTGTGGAGTTCGCTCGATGATCGGCAGGCCTACGTCGCCCCGATGCTGGTAACTTTGGCGGGGAAAAGGCAGATCCTGGTGGTTGGCGCCCGGCGCGCCGTGGGTCTGGACGTCGAGGATGGCCGCCTCCTCTGGAGCTACCCCTGGGTAACGCAGCACGGGATCAACAGCGCTCAGCCGATCGTCGTCGCCCCCGGTCGGTTCTTCATCTCGGCTGGCTACGGCCATGGTGCCGCCGTCGTTGAGGTGAGGGAAAGCGCCCCCGGCCGGTACGAAGCCGAAACGGTGTGGAAGAACCTGAGCATGAAGAACAAGTTCAACAGCTCGGTCCTTCATGAGGGGCATGTCTACGGCTTGGACGAGGGAATTCTGGCGTGTGTCGACGTGGAGACCGGCGAACGGAAGTGGAAAGGGGGACGTTACGGCTACGGGCAGCTCATCTTGGCTTCCGGCGCGCTCATCGTGCTCACCGAGTCGGGCGACCTCGTTCTGGTCAAGGCCACGCCGGAAAGTCACCAGGAAGTGGCCCGGTACTCCGCCCTCTCGGGCAAGACCTGGAACCACCCGGCCATCGAGGGCGGGCGTCTCCTCGTGCGGAACGCCACCCAGATGGCCGCCTTCGACCTCACCCCGGACTAGATCCTTCCCGGGCGTTCTTGGCGCTCTTTGCGGGGAGCAATCCGGGTGAACGACCTCGGATGCGTCAGTGCACACGGCTCCCTTTCTGGAGGTCCTCCAGGAAGCGCCTCATATCCGCCTGCGACATGCTCCGAGAAACGTCGATCAGAGTGATCGCCCCCGGGTTCCTCTTCTCGACGTAGCATCCCTCCCAGAGAGTCTGGTGCCACAGGGTCGAGTAGAGCTCGCGGGGCGACATGTGCTCCCACCCCAACAGGAGGATTCTCAGATTGCCGAGGGCTTCCAGGATCTCCATGGCCTTTCGGCCGCACTGGTGCTCGCTCAGCTCCTCGGGTCGCGGAAGCTTCACCCCATTCTCCTCGAGGCCGTGGAACAGACTGGTCCCCGACTCCACGGACTCGAACGCGAGCATGTCCTCCAGGTAGGACAGCCGGTCCTGGGGAGAGATGTCCGGCAGGGTCCAGGAGCGGTATCTGCCGCCCGACAACCGCATCAACTCCCGCTCAACCTCTTCGATGCGCTCCGGAATCGCCGTATCGCGCGACGCTCCTCCGTGTGGTTCCGGCTCTCCTTTCAGAACTCGTTCCTTCCGCCTTTGTCTCTTCGCACTCGATTTCCTTCCCATGACGCTTCCTCCTTACGGGTGCCGGGTGCCGCCGGGTCGGCTCCGGGCGACGCCTTCACCTATAAAGAACGCGCGAGGCGGAAAATCTGCGAAGGAAGGGCGGACGAGGCGGGGCCGTTAATTAAATTAACCGTTTCACCCGCCGCTCGAGGCGTTCGAGGCGCGCTCGATATTCCGGCCTGACGCTGGACCAATCGCGCAATCGGTGCGCTACCCGCCGGTGCGGAGCCACCTCCGCCGCAAGACGTCACTCCGCTCGCAGGGCCGGGAGCAGGGGGATGCGCAGGGCCATGGCGACCGCGGCCGCAGCCGCCGCCAAACCCACAACCAGCACCGCCAAGAGGGTCAGCGTAAGCCCTATCCAGGGAAACGGTGTTCCGGCGCTCGCAAGCTGGGGGAGCACGGCGACAAGCGCGGACAGCGTCCCGAGGATCACCCCCAAAACGAGCAGAAACCCGCTTTCCGCCACCACCATCCGGGCCAGCCTCGATCGCCGAAATCCGAAGGCGCGGAGGGTCGCCAACTCGGCCCGGCGCTCCAGGACGTTACGAACCAGGACGATTCCCAGTCCGAAAGTGCCCAGAAGAAGACCCAACCCGCCCAGCGTCTGAAAGGTGGAAAGATAGGTGTTTTCAACCGCAAGGTAGTTGGACAGAACCGTCGCCGCAGCTGTCGCGTCGAACCCGAAATCGCTCAGGCCCCTCTCCAGGAGAGCGGCGATCTCGTCCTTCTCCGGCGCCGGAGCGTCGATCAGGAAATAGGAGTACCCGCCCTGGCCGGGAAACAGTCGCAGAAAATTGGCCTCCGAGACGAGCAGCTCGCCCTGGAAGATGCTTCTGTCGAGCAGGCCCACCAAGCGAAGCCTCACCTCCTCCCCACGCTCGCTCTCGATCACCAGATCCTCACCCAGACCGAGGTGCAAGACCCAGCGGGCGGAGTTGGCGTCGGCGAAGGCGGGAAGGACATCGGGTTCCAGGTCCCTTTCGAGCAGGGTCCACGGATTCTCCACCTCCTCCATCGCCCGTTGAAACAGGAAGCCTCCCCGGTCTATCAGTTCGGCGGGGGCGCCCAGAATCCGAGGCGCTTGCGGCTGATAGAGATTGAGGCAGCTGACATCCTGGCCGGGCCGCAGACGAAGGGGAATAATCTTGGTTCCCTCCAAGCGGTCCGAATCGCGGTCTGCGAAGCCCAGTTCGAAGCGCCCGACGGGGTCATTCAGATCCCCATACAGTGGAATGTCGGACTGGGCCACGAGGGAGAATCCCCCGGCGCCCGACTCCCTGCCCAACAGTTCCTCGGCCGGTTCCCGCCGGTTGGCCCCCACCGCCACGATCACGAAGCAGGCGCTGGCGACCAGGGCCGTGCTCAGGAGACTTCTGCCCGGATGGCGGGCGCTGCTTCTGGCGGCGATCCGTAGCGAAAGAGCGAAGCTTCGCGGTCGGATCGGAGCGCGGCGGAAGCTTCGCATCCAGAGAGCGAAGAAGGAGAGGCCGGCCAGCAGCAGGCTGACGCCGATTCCGAAAAAGAGTCCCACCGATGTGGTGGACGCGGTTAGAAAAGCGACCAGAAGAAGAGCCATCGCCGCCCCCGAACCGCCGTAGGCCAAGGCTCTGACCCAGCCTCCAAGGGGGGCATGATCCGACTCCGCGGCGGAACCCGCCAGCAGCATAGGTGTGGGGACCCTCGCCAGCCGCCGCACCGCCCACCAGATCGACAACAGCACGACCAGCAGGGAAAGGGCGTACCCGCCCGCCAGTGTCGGCACCTGAAGGTGCAGCGAAAGAAACGGGGGACCCACTGCCGCCGACCACCAGGTCTGAAGGCCGTGGATCATCACCCGGGCGTAGGCGACGGCTCCAGCCAACCCCAGAAGCGCGCCCGTTCCGGCGATCAGAGCCCCCTCAACCAGAAAGCGACGCTGAACCGATCGCAGGGGATAACCCACCGACAACAGAAGCCCGACCTGGCGGGCTCGCCGTTCCACGCCGAGTCTGAAGAGAAGACCCACCAAGAGGGCAGCCGAGACAATCAGAAAAAAGCTGAAACCGAGAAAGAGGACACCGAAGTCGGTGGCGCCTTCCGAGGCCTTCAGTCCCTGCTCCTTGACCGGTTGAAAGGACAGGCCCATTCGCGCCGGGGGAAACCGCTCCAGGAGAGCCCGTTCGAAACGCTCCCGAGTGGACTCGAGATCCAACCCCTCGCCGGCGCCCATCCGAATCGAAGTGACCCGGCCGAACCGGGTTTCCCAGAGATCCAGTCCGGTTCGGTAGGGCAGGAAAGCTTTGGGGGCAGCTCGAAACTGGTCCCAATAGTTCTCGTCGCGGGAGCGAATGCGGCTCAGATCGATGGGAACCGGCGGATCCCAGGCCGTCATACTCTCCGCATCGTGGATCCCGGGGATCTCCGGTGTCAGCGTTCCATCGGCGCCGAGGTTTTTCATGGCCGCGATTCCCGTCAGATGGAACCCCCGGGTCTCGGTTTCGAGCCGCTCCAGGGGACCGAGTACGTAGTAGGTCAAATCGATGGGATCTCCCGGTTTGGCATCGAGATCGTCCGCAGCCCAGGCGTTCAGAAAGATCTGATCCGGCGCCGGCGGACGGGCGGTCTCGCCGTCGATCAGCTCAAGAGAACCCCAGCCACCGAATTCCGGGAAATCCATCGCCGTCACAATAGAATAGGGAATCGCCCGCTCACCGGCCCGGATCGTGTTGGCCAGGTGGGTCAGGATACGCTGAACCGGCGCGCCGAGACTCCCGGCGGTGTCGAGAGCCGCGTCCTCCAGGGTCGGAGGCATCACCATCTCCCGGCTTTCCAGAACCAGATGGGTGGAACCGCTTCGGAAAACCAGATCCAGGTCGTCCAGGCGGACGGCTTGCTGAAGGCTGCGCTGCAACATCAGCCGGTCCGAGTCCGTCGACGGGCCGGACACGAAGAGGCTGTTGACGCGCCCCCGCCGGTCTGTGGATTGTTGGAGAACCGACAAGGGAAGGTACAAGTTGAGCGGGCGGCTCTGGTGAGGCTCCAATCCCAACCTTCCCAGCCCCGTGTCCGGAATGACGCTTGCCACCGTCAACCTCATCGCTCGCGCCAGGTTCGCGGAATCGCGACTGCCGAGCAGAAACTCGGAATGGACCTCCCGCGGCTGGGGAAAGGAAATGAGAATCGAATCACCGGTCTGCGCGGTCAGTTCCCCTTGCAGCGCCTCGTTGATCGCGGCGGGGGGAAAGGCGGGAGTCGCGCCGTCGAGTTCAAAATCGAGGGAGAGGGAGTCGCCGAAGACCTGGAGGAAGCGGTCATCGATGCCGTAAACGCGGACGTTGCGGGCCCGTGCCCCCGACTCTGCATGAGCGGCCGTGCCCTCCAGCAGTATGGCGGGTGCGACGGCGGTGAAGTGATCCTGGAAGAAGTCGCTCTCGGAAAGCTCCCGGGCCAGGTCCTCGCGAAAGAATCGGTGGGTCAACAGAGCGTGGTCAATGCCTCCCAGACGCTCCAACGTGAGCTGACGGAGGCTGCCCCGCATCGAATCCCCCACGATGAGGGCGCCGGTGAGGACGGATGTAGTGGTTGCCGCCCCAAGCGCCACGGCGAGGTTCATCCGCCAGAAATGGGTCAGGCTTCGAAGCATCGCCCCTCCCGGAGCTCGAGACGCCTGGGGAATCGCTCGGCCAACTCCCGGCTGTGTGTCACCACGATCAGAATGTTTCTCTCCGTCCGGTGAAGTTCGAAGAGAAGATCCCCGACGACCTGCGCCGTGGACCGGTCGAGGTTCCCCGTCGGTTCGTCGCACAGAAGCAGAGTGGGCCGGTTCATCAGAGCCCGTGCGACGGCCGCCCTCTGACGTTCGCCTCCGGAAAGCTCCGACGGCCGATGGTCCAGTCGATGATCGAGTCGGACCTCGCGTAGTAGTTCCAGAGCTCGTTCCGTCGAGCCCTCATCCTCTCCGGGAAACGCCATCGCCGGGATCAGAACGTTCTCCAGCAGGGAGTATTGGGGCAAGAGGTGGTGGTCCTGGAAAACGAAGCCGATCTGTCGATTGCGGAAGCGCGCCAACTCGGGCTCCGGGAAGATGAAGGGGTTTCTCCCCCCAACCTCAATGCTTCCGGAGGAAGGGGGAGTGAGAGTTCCCAGGCAGTGGAGGAGGGTGCTCTTGCCTGATCCGGACGGCCCGATGACCGCCAGGGCCTCTCCCTCGCCCAGTTCAAAGGAAACATTCCGCAAGACGTCAACCCGCCGGGAGTCGCTTCCGAAATACTTGCCAAGCTCGGACACTTTCAACGACGCCATCGTCGCTCCCCCCTCCCGCTCACGACGACGGGCTCGCATACTGACGGTAAACAGCCAGGGATGCCTCGGCCATGGTTTCCGAGCTGAATGTCCGAAAGACGGCTTCCTGGCCCCGACGTCCCAGCATCTTCCGCCGCTCAGGGTCCTTCAGGAGGGACTGAATCGCCGACGCCAGAGCCTCGGGGGACCCTGGATCGACCAGAACGCCACCTCCGGTTTCCTTCACCAACTCCGGAAAGCTTCCGTGATCGGGTTGGACGACCGGGACCGCGTTGGCCATGGCCTCCAGAACGGAGAGCCCTTTCGGATCACGATATATGGTGGGGACGGAAAAGACGTCGATGGAGTTCAGAAACTCGATCTTCCGAACCCGATCGACTTCGCCCCAGTAGTCGAATCGATCCCTCAGGCCCGCCTGGGTAAGCTTCCGCACCACCTCTTGGAAATAGGGACGGTCTCCCTTGCCGAGATAACCGGCAACCCGAAGTCTGGCCCCGGATGGATTCGACTCCCGGCACAGCAGCCGGAAAGACTCGGCCAGCAGGTGAAGCCCCTTCTCCGGACAAATCCGCGCCAGATAGCCGATCACCTCCGAGCCGTTCTTCCTGCTCCCCGCGGACTCGCCGTGCCCTTTCAGGTTCAATCCCAACCGCACCACGTGAATTCTCTCCCTGGGGATATCCAGATAGCCGGACATGAAGTCGGCATAGTAGGTGCTCGGAGCAATGAAACCGTCCACATCTCTCAGGCGACGACGAAGGACATCCAGGGCTTGCGATCGATAAGGCTCGACGAGACCCTCCAGGAAAAGGTCCTCTCCCTGCAGGGCGGAAAGGACCGGCACGCGCAACTTCCGTTTGATCGGCCCGGCCATGCCGACAAACATGGAGTTGGTCAGCTGGACGATCTCGGGGTCGAGCGCCCCCACCAGCCAATCCACAAGCTTGACCATCTCCTTTCCTTGATGTCCCTCCTCCCCCTTCAGAATGGATACGGCGAGGGCACCCAGATCCTTCGGGTCGGTTGAGGAGCCCAGCCGGGCGGCCAGTTTCAGAAGAACGGTTCGATCGAGCAACCAGTCCAACACCCGGGGAGAACGACGGAAAAAGGGAAACTTCTGCCGCAGGTAGATGTTGATCCCGCCCATGAAGACGTGGTCGATACTCACATTGGGCTCGTCCGTACGCAGCGGAGTATAGGTCGGGATTAGGGTCACATCATGACCTTTATCCCGCAGCGCCGCGGCCAGCGTGTTGTCGTGAATGCAGCTGCCGCAGTACATGCCCGCCGCTCCCGCGGCGATGTAGGCGATTCGCATTGTTGGTACCCTATTTCCCGCCTTTTGGCCGATTCACATCAGCAGATCAACCCGTCCGTGGAGGCCGAAGGGACTCGCCGGCAACACCGAAGTCGATCCGAACCCGCGACTGTAGTAGTTGCGGTCGGTCAGATTCCTGAGGTTCAAGCTCCAACGCCAGTTGTTGACGCGATAGGTGAAAACGGCGTCGAGGACGACATAGGGGTCGACGCTGAACGCATTGTCTTCGGCGATGAACTGCGGACTGACGTAGCGACCGCCGCCGCCGATGCCCCATCCGCCGGGAAACTCTCGGAGGGTCCAGAACTTGATCAGATGTCTGGGAGCGAAGGCGGGTCGGTTGCCGGAGCGGTCGAGAACCACGAGCTCGAGAGGATCGAAAGGATTGACGATGAGCTCGCGAAACTCGGTCAACTCCGAATCGGTGAACGCGTAGGAAGCCAGGGCGTACCAGCCGGGACGCGGCTCTCCCGAAGCGTGCGCCTCGACGCCCCGGGAGCGCTGACTGCCGGTCTGGCGAAGCACTCCGAGGTTGTCGGGAATGGCGATGTTGGTCCGCTCCAGGTGATAGAAGGCGAAAGTGCCCTGCAGCCGTCCCTCGTAGAACTGCTTCTTGAGACCCATCTCGTACTGTCTGCTCTCCTCCGGTCTGCGTTCACCGATCACACGGGTCGAGGGAGGGGCGAAGGCGCCTCCGGCGTTGGCATAGATTGCGAGATCCGGGAGAGGCCGGTAACTGAAGCCCAGCAGGGGGCTGAAGCGGGTGTCGTCCCGGGACACGGACGACAGCCTCTCCTCGTAATCGAGAACATCCAGGCGCCCCCCCACGAACACCTCCCATCGCGGCGAAAAGCTGATCTGATCCACGAAGTAGGGCGCGAACACCCAGCTTCGGACGTTCCCCAGCTCGGACTGGCCGGGAATGGGGAAAAGCGGCCGCGCGGCGGTCTCAACCGGCTCGAACAGATCGACGCCCGGCAGGAAAGCCACGTCCAGGGTGAATTCGTCCCCCAAACGCTTGACCTCGAAGCCGGTCAGCAGTGTGTGGTTGATCCCGCCGGTGTCGAACAGAAATACGCCCTCGATCTGGTTCCCGAGCAGGGTCTGGGAGTCGTCGAGCTGCGTGAGCACCCGGTTCACCTCGATGCGGCCCGACTGGTTCGGAAATGCGCCGCCGAACAGGGTTCCGTCGCTACGCCAGTCGAGTCGGGTGAAATAGGTCTTGTTGCGAAGCGTCAGGGAGTCGCTCAGGGAGGTGTGGAGATCGACGCGGAACCGATAGATCTCCTGATCCGAGAAATCGAAGGGCGATTGGTAGGAACGGGTTCTGGGAACGTCGGGGATCTGATCACCCAGTAGGGGGACGCCCACGTCGGGTTGGTACCGGACGTTCAAGTATTCCAGATCCGTGGTGAGGGAGGTCCGCTGTCCCAGATTCCAGGTCAAAGCCGGGTTGACGCCGAACTGGCGGTTGTCCTTGTCGTCCCGGTAATGGTTCGAATCCTGCCCGAACAGGTTCAGACGAAGCGCCAGGTTTCCATCCGAGGTGACCCGATTCAGATCCAGGCTGCCGCGATAGGTTTCGAACGATCCGAGAGACCCGCTGAGTTGGAGCGCGTTTTCGGCAAGCGGCCGCTTTCGAACCAGGTTGACGCTTCCCGCCAGCGGGTTCCCGCCGTAAAGAAACGCTCCCGGCCCTTTGAGAACTTCGATCCGCTCGATGTTGTAAAGCTGATAGTAGGTCGATTCGGGCTCCGGCGCCCCGTCGCTCAGGACGAGCCCACTCGACAGCGAGTCGAATCCCCGGATGGTGAAGAAATCGAACACCCCGAAGCCCGAGTGAGCCACCACGCCGCTGACGTTATTGAGGGCCTGGCCGAGCACCGTGGCGTTCTGACTCTCGAAAAGCGGTGCGGTGACCACTTCCACACTTGCCGGCGTGGACTGAAGAGGCGCCGGGAGCTTGGCGGTCACCGTGCTCAGCAGGGGAATATAGGAAACACTGTCCTCCACCACCACCTCGTAACCTGGCAGGCGAATCCGGGGAGTTTCTTCCCGGGAGTCATCCTCGCGCCTTGTTTCCGCCGCTTCCGAGGACTGAGACGCCCCCAGGGCGGGCGCCGGCTGAAGGAACAAAGTCAGGAGGGCCGCGTTCAGGATGTGCTTCATTCAGTGATCTCCTTCTCGAACTCTAAAATAAATCGAACTCCAGAATCGAAAACAGCCGCCGGGGTTGCCGATCGTGGGACCGAGGTGCAAAGATTCTATCAACAACCGGTCCGTGCTGTCGGAGGATGGGGTGGACGGAAGCTTCCCAGCCTGTTGCCGGCCGGTGTCGGCGCGTCCGAGTCAATCTCCGGATGCAGACATTATAACCACGTGTGGCTGGAAGTCCGTCTCCGGGCTGTAACCGAGTGACTGGAGGCGATCGACCTTCGTCCTACTTCGGCCTCCCGTGTTGCGAGCGAGCCGCTGCCGACACTGGACTCGCTCGGTGCCCTTCACTTTGGCGACGGCGCTCGTCTGGCGCGATCGAATCGGCAAACCGCTCGCCATCGCCACGCACGATGGAGCGCTCTGAGGTTTTCTCTTGGCTTTTTCGCGTAAGGACGCAAGACGCAAAGAGAAAAACCCGCCTTGTCGCCCGTGTCGTGGGTCGCCTTGACCCCCCCTCGGCGGGATGGATAGAATCGGTGCCGAGTTGTGTGACCAAGACGACCCAGGCGCCGTCCTGCCGGTCGGCAGTCCGCAACGTTGCGGCTTCGAATTCCCGCCGGAAGGCGGCGCCGCTCACTCGACGGGGCGCCTTGTTGACAATCACCTGGAGGCTGTTGGCTGAAGATGGAAGAGCGAGTCCTTGAGCACCGAGAGAAACTGGACGCCCACGTGCGAGAGATCGTGCGATGGCACTTCGATCCCGAAACCGGCTGCCCCTTCTGGCTCGACTGGAGTCGAAAGGCCGGCTGGGATCCGGCGAGGGAGGTGCGGGGGTTTGACGATCTGGCCCGATTCGGGCATTTCCGGGACGATTGGCTGCGGGGAGGACCGGTCCGGAGGTGGGTCCCGAAAGCTTACGCCGCCCGCCCGATCCATGTCTTCGAAACTGGCGGCACGACGGGTGTGCCCAAGTCGAGGATCAGCATCGAGGATTTTCGGATCGACTACGAGCTCTTTTCCGAAACCCTGCCGGACGAGTTCTTCCCCCCGGGGGCGAACTGGTTGATGCTCGGTCCCACCGGCCCGCGGCGCCTGCGCCTGGCCGTCGAACACCTGGCTCAATTTCGGGGAGGCATCTGCTTCTGCGTCGACCTGGACCCCAGATGGGTCGTCAAGCTCATCAAAAAGGGGTGGACGGATCAGCTGAAGGCCTACCGGCAACACGTGATCGACCAAGCGGTCACCGTCCTGTCGGCCGGTCACGACATCCGCTGTCTCTTCACCACACCCAAGCTCCTTGAGGCGCTAGCCGAGGACCTGGAGGGCCGCGGATCGAGTATCCGGGAAGCCGGCATTTCCGGCATCTTCGGCGGGGGGACCGAGTTTACCCCCCAGTGGTACCGGTTCGCCGCGGAGGAACTGCTTGACGGCGTCTACCTGACGCCGACCTACGGCAACACGCTCATGGGTTTGGCGCCG